>JAYVRP010000472.1:0-5977 GCA_043776215.1 Rhodoferax sp.
CTGTTCGCCGCAGGAATGGCTTTCGGTCGTCAACCGCTTGCCGGTGTTGCGCCAGCGCATCTTGCAGCGCATCAACACCAGCCACGCAACGGTGCCGCGACCGATCACGTCGCTTCCTCAGGCGATCGTCCATCTCGGATTCAACACCGTACGCAATCTGGCCCGATTGGTGGCGCGCTGAGGACAAGCTACCGGCGAGCGGGTCTTGCCACCCGAAGGGCACGCCGACCGGGCCGCTGTCGACCTGGACTCAAGGTGTCAAAGGGGGCTGGGGACAGGTTTTTCAAACGCACTTTTCCACCGTTTCCGGCGGCTTGGTTGCCGGCTTAACGTTGAAATTCACCGACGCAACGCGTCCGATGGAATGACCAGTTAACGGGCACGTTCATGTGGCCAACGCCGTGGACTACGTACATTGTGAATAACGGCCAGAACGTGAACAAAATCATTCTTGATCGTGTAGAAAACGCCATACGGAAACCGTGGCAAGAGTGTACGGCGCACGCCTGGGACAATTTCCGCGTACAAAAGCGGAACCTGCTCAAGGCGTTTAAGTTGAAGTTCAAAAGCCAACTCAAATTCAGCGCCGAGCCCTTTGCTTTGTTCCTCATACCAATCGAACGCTTCGCCGATTTCGCGCACGGCCCGACCGGAAAACTTCAAGCTGTACGCCACGAACCGCTTTTCAAATGTGCCTTTACTTGATCCCAAGAATATCCCGCCTCAGGATTTCGCTCAAAGTCGGCCAAACGCTCTTCGAGTTCGGTCTTTAGCTCGGGTGAAACCACAACGGCGTGCGGGAAGGCCGCAATGCTTTCCCAAATCACTTCAACGAGTTGAATTCGCTCCTGCACGGGCAGTTCCAAAATATCGGCAACAGAAATTTGGTTCATGGAACGCAGATTACCACGGACGCATTTTTGCGCGTTAACGTTGGTGCTCCCTTTGAGCGAGGGGTTGGCTTCACTTTACGGATGCGCCATTTCTGGTGCTGCGGCTGCGCGTCGCGCACGCTCGCCTTTCAGTAGGCACTGTGCTTCAGCGCGGAGCAGGAGTATTTGTTGCTTAAGCAGGCCAACATACTCTTGGAATGTGCGTTCAAAATTCGGATTTACGTCGAGTTCGGGTTCTGGATTGACGAGTGACGACATTTCACTGGCTGCTCGCCTTGCGTTGAGTAGTGCCTCGAATGGCAGCTCTGCATGTATGGCTGCCAGTGGATGGCGTCGAATTGCCTCGGCGAGCTCTTTGAACCGGGAGCTTGGTTCGGCTGGGTGACCGGCAGTCCAGCGTTCTGTCTTTCGTTTCTCGGCGAGAGCCTCGACAGCACAGTCCTTCAAATGAATAAGTAGGCGCGCTAAGCCGTCATGCGACCGAGCTTCTCTCTCCGAGAACTCCATACGATTTCTCCTCACTTGCCGGAACACAGCACCAGCTCCAACCACGATTGCAATTGCACCTACCGTGGCTCCCTGGTGTACCTGGGCCGTTATCCGAACGTGTGCCTGCCGCATTGCAGGAAAAAATTCAACGCACTCAGCGCCGTGATGCCCACTCTTCGCCGCGCAGCATGAAGGTTATTTCACGCTAATCGTCAGCCTGCAATTGGCGGCCCGAGTTCGACCCACACCGGCTGGTGGTCCGACGCCGGATTGTCGGCGTCGATCCAGGCCCGCCGCACCTGGTGCGCCAGGCCGGGCGTCACGAAAATGTAGTCCAGGCGCAGGCCGCTCACGAACTGGGTGGCCTCGTCGAACCAGGTCAGGCCCTCGTCCTCCCGCTGGCCCGCTGCCACCCAGGTGTCGACCAGAAACCCCCCGGTGCGCTGGCGGCCGTAGAAGTCGTCGGCTTCACCAACGATGCAGTCGTATTCCGCCTGCTGTGGCGTCAGGTTGCAATCTCCCATCAACAGAAAATCGTCCGGCACATCCGGGGTTGGCACCTGGGCCGCGGACATCTCCTGGGGGCTTCGGCTGCCCGTGATGCTGGCGCCCTGGGCTGGCACCGCATGCAGCAGCGGCAACAACCACTCGAGTTGCGCTCGGCGCTGCTGGCTGCGCAGGTAGTTGAGGTGCGTGACGTAAATGCGTGTGTCGCCGCCCGGCCCCGCGACGATGGCTTCGAGTACACCATTCTGGCTGTCGTTGCGCGCAAAACTGCGCTCGCGCGGCAACAGCAGGTGGCGCGTGGACCGGATCGGCCAGCGCGACAGCAGCATGTTGCCGAACTGCACGCGGCGGTTGACGGCGCGGCCCGCGACGATGGCAGAGCCGCCGTCAAGATCGAGCGGCGCAGCGTAGGTCCAGAAATACTCCGCAAGCAACTCGGACAAGCCCGCGGGCTGGTCCGCCACAGCTCGCGGCACACCCGGAAAATTCCGGGTGACCTCTTGCAGGCCGATCAGGTCGGCTCCGCGCACGGCATCGGCGATACGCGCCAGGTCGTAACGTCCGTCCTTGCCCTTGGCGTACTGGATGTTGTAGGTAACGATCTTCATGGTGGTCTCCGGCAAGTGGTGGACTTCGTCGCACAACGGATTATTGGCCGACGCAGGCCGCGTCACCGCTTGGCCTGTCGCAGGGCCGGGGATTGATGCAAATCAATCTTTTATATACCTACAGGGGTATCATGCCGTTATAAGGTCCAAGATCTGCCCGCCGGATCTGCCGTCAAATTCGAGGAATTCCATTGGATACCCAGTCACGCAAAGTCATCCCGATCCATCCACAGGATGGGCCGGTGGCGGCCCGGCCAGCCGCACCAGGCGACGGCGAGGAGGTCATGGTTTCGCTGTACGCAGCACACCAGAAGATCTACCCGCGCAGCGTTTCCGGCTTGTTTTCGCGCTGGCGCTGGGGCATGGTGTTCCTGACGCAACTGGTGTTCTATGGCTTGCCCTGGCTGGAGTGGGGCCAGCGCCAGGCCGTGCTGTTCGACCTCGGCGCGCGCCGTTTTTACATTTTCGGCCTGGTGCTTTACCCGCAGGATTTCATCTACCTGACCGGCATTCTGGTCATCTCGGCCCTGTCGCTGTTCCTGTTCACGGCGGTGGCCGGGCGTTTGTGGTGCGGATACGCGTGCCCGCAAACGGTTTACACCGAAATGTTTCTGTGGATCGAAAGGAAGTTGGAAGGCGACCGCTCCGCGCGCATGCGCCGGGACGCGCAATCCATGTCCATCGACAAGTTCGCCCGCAAGGGTGGCAAGCATGTGCTGTGGTTGCTGGTCGGTCTGTGGACCGGGTTCACCTTCGTGGGGTACTTCACCCCGATCAAGGAACTGGGCCTTGAATTTGTGCAGATGAACATGGGTTCGTGGGAAGTTTTCTGGACCTGCTTTTACGGTCTGGCAACCTATTTGAACGCCGGATTCATGCGCGAACAGGTCTGCAAACACATGTGCCCGTATGCGCGTTTCCAAAGCGCGATGTTCGACAAGGACACATTGATCGTCACCTACGACGAGCAGCGCGGAGAGCCCCGGGGCGCCCGTTCGCGCAAAGCCGATCTGCAGACGCTCAAGTTGGGGGCCTGCGTGGACTGCAACCTGTGCGTGCAGGTCTGCCCGACCGGGATCGACATCCGCAAGGGGCTGCAATACGAATGTATCGGGTGCGGCGCCTGCGCCGACGTGTGCGACACCGTGATGGACAGGGTCGGGTACCCGCGCGGCCTGATCAGATACACCACCGAGAACGCGATGGCGCAGCACTGGTCTGCGGCACAAACCTGGCGCCATGTGTTCCGGCCACGGGTACTGGTGTATGGCTCGATCCTGGGGGCCATCGTGGTGGTCATGCTGGTGAGCCTGTCGCTGCGTACACCCTTCAAGGTGGATGTGGTGCGCGACCGCGGCGTGCTGGCGCGTATGGTTGCGGGGGGGCGCATCGAAAACGTGTTCCGGCTGCAGGTCATGAACGCCACCGAATCGAAGCAACGCTACAAAATCACGGTCAGCGGCCTCCAGGGCATGAGCGTCAGCACTGACAGCGTGGTCGCGGTGGACTCGACCCAGTCGCGATGGGTCGCCGTCGGAGTTCAGGTGCCCTATGCGGGCGCAACCCCTGGCTCGCACCCGATCCAGTTTGAGATTCAGTCCTTGGACACCCCCGGAAGGCTCACAGAAAAGGCAGTTTTCCTGGTGCCACGATAACTGAAGGCAGGAACCGCGCCGACGATGGAATACACAACGCGCCTGACAGCCTGGCGCACAACGAAACAGAAGGAGGCCTCATGCGCTTGCAACGACTGATGTGGATTGCCTGGCCCGCGTTTGTACTGGCCTGCGTCCTGGAATTACTGGTGTTCGCGGTCGTCGATCCGCAGGACCTGCACTGGTTCGGTCAACCCGTCACGCTGTCGCGCGAAGGCGTCTACACCATTGCGTTCTTCGTATTCTGGGGCGTCTCCATGGTGGCCAGCGGGTTGACCACGCTGCTGTCGATGTCGCCTTTCGAGTTGAACCGCTGCCCCCTGCCGGCCACGGAGCGCCCGGACGGGTGTCCGAAGCAAGGCGGGCTCTGAGTCGCGTCTGCGTCCCGATGACGCATCCAGGCCGCTCGCTGGCGCGACAATCAGCCGCTCCGTCCTCACCACACTGAGCATGCCATGAACCTTTTCAATCTCGAAGGCCAGGTCGCCGTCATCACCGGTTCCTCACGCGGCATCGGGCGCGCCATAGCAGAGCGGCTGGCAGAACATGGCGCCCGGGTCGTCATTTCGTCCCGCAGCGCGGCGCCATGTGAGGAAGTCGCCAGCGCCATCAACGCGGCGCACGGGGCCGGGCGCGCAGCCGCCATACCGGCCAACATCTCGCGCAAGCCGAACCTGGAGCGCCTGATCACCGAAACACAGCGCCTGTTCGGGCGCATCGATATTCTGGTTTGCAATGCGGCCAGCAATCCCTATTACGGCCCGCAGGCCGGCATCACCGATGAACAGTTTCGCAAGATCCTCGACAACAACATCCTTTCCAACCACTGGTTGGTCCAATTCGCTGCGCCACAGATGATCGAACGCCGCAGCGGCTCCATCATCGTCGTGTCGTCGATCGCCGGCTTGCGCGGCAACGGCATCATCGGTGCCTATGGCATCAGCAAGGCCGCCGACATGCAGTTGTGCCGCAACCTGGCGGTCGAAGTCGGGCCGCACAACGTGCGCGTCAACTGCATTGCTCCGGGCCTGATCAAGACCGATTTCGCACGTGCGCTCTGGGAGGATGAAACCCGCCTGGCGGAGCGCACCGCCGGCACGCCGCTGCGGCGTATCGGCGACCCCGACGAGATTGCCGGCGCTGCAGTGTTTCTGGCGTCGCCCGCCAGCGCATTCATGACCGGGCAGACCATGGTGATCGATGGTGGGGTGACCATCGGCTAAAGCAGCTTACCCGGCAGGCGCCAGGCTTTCCCACGCTTGGAGGGTTTCGGCGACAACCATGAGCACCGGCCCGCCGCCCATGTAGACACACAGCGCCAACATCTCTTCCAGCTCCGCCCGGGTGCATTGCAGCTTGTGCAAGGCCTTGATATGGAAGGCGATGCAGCCCGAGCAGTGTTGCGTGATGCCGATGGCCAAGGCGATCAACTCCTTGTGTTTGGCGCTGATCAGCCCATCGGCCATGGAGGCGCGTGCCAGCTGGCCAAACCCCTGCATGGCCTCAGGCTGGGACTTGCGAAATGGCGCCAGTGATTGGTTGATGTCCTGCATCAGCCCGACGTGGTTGGAAGTGATCATTTTTTTGCCTGGACAAGGTGAAATGCTGTTCGTGGAATCGTACCCATCAGGGTATCGGCACGCGCTGATGTGCATCAAGAACCGCGTGACGTGACCAGCACCGTTTCCTGGGCGGTACACCTATTGATCTTTTCGCAGTTCGTTACACCGTTCGGGCTGAGCGGTGTAATCGCCGCGACGCGGCGCAAGGCGTTGCCAAGAAACAACGGGTCAATATCGCTGTTTGCCCATTTTCCGTGTTTTGT
>JAYVRP010000473.1:0-5955 GCA_043776215.1 Rhodoferax sp.
ACACGACGTGTCTTTCCCAAGGACTTTCCGTTTTCTGTCGTGTACCGCGAAATCGGCGAAGTCTTGGTCATCATCGCCATAGCAGCATTTCGTCGCAGGCCAGGGTGTTGGCGCGGTCGCAAGTGAAACCTGATCGGACGGACTCGCACGTGCTTGCCTCTCGCAGAGGTGGTCGCCGCAGCTGAGGCACCGGGCTTTGCCCCTGTGGTCACCACAGGTCGGAAGCGGGCCTCTCAGCGCACCACGCGCCAGCCCAGCCCCGGCGTCTTGGCCCGGGCTTCGCCGTCGCCCAGCACCGTCGGCACCAGCAGGCCGGAGGCCACCGCTTCGCGCGTGAACTCTCCGAGTTGGCGTACCCGGGCTGCCGGAACACCTTGCGCGTTCAACACGGCTTCGAGTTGCACGGCGGATCGGCCCCGGATGTGCCGGGCCAGCAGGTCCTTGAAGGCCTGCGGATCACGGGCCCGCGCGAAACTGGCCGCGCCCGCTTCGGATTTCTCCAGCAACGGCTCCACCAGCGCGGGTGCGATGCCCAGCACCTCCAGCAAGCGGCCGATATGCGCCGGTGTGTTGGCTCCCAGTGCAATCCAGCCGTCGGTGCATTCGAACATGTCGGCGGCCGGGCTACCCGAGTAACCCTTGTTGCCCACGCGTGGAATCTCACCACCGCTGGCCAGTGTTTCGCTGGCGAAAGGGTACATGAGCTGCAGTGCGCCAGCCCACATGCTCACGTCCAGAAAGCAGCCCGTGCCATGGCGGTCCCGCTCGCGCAGGGCCGAGACGATGGCCAGTGCACCCAGGATGCCGGTGGCCGCATCCACCACCGGGAAACCGGTCTTGATGGGGGGGTCGCCTTCGTTGCCGGCCAGCATGGCCATGCCGGTAAGGGCCTGTATCACATGGTCATAGGCGCCACGGGGAGTGAGGTCCGGATTGGAATAGCCGTAACCCGAGATCGCGCAATAGATGACCTGGGGATTCACGGCCTTGACGGCGTCGTACCCCAGGCCATGGCGGGTCAGCACGCCGGGGCGGTAGTTGTCCATGAAGACGTCGCAGTCGCGCGCCAGTGCCATCACCTGCGCGCGGCCCGGCTCGCTGGTGATGTCGATCTCAACACAGTCCTTGCCGGCGTTGAAAGCCGTGAAGGAGCGCGCGCCGGCCTTGGATCGGCGCATCACATCGCCGCCGCCGGGTTTCTCCACCTTGGTCACCTGCGCACCCATCTGCGCCAGGTAAAAGGTGGCAAATGGCCCCGCGATCACGTGGCTGAAATCCAGCACCCGGATATCGTCAAGGGCTTGTGTCGTCCGTGGATTGGTCATTGGTTGTCACCGTTCGGGCTTGTCGAAGGAAGCGCGTCGCAGCCGCATCAATTGTTGACGCTCAGGTTGGCCGCCTTCACCAAGCGCTCGTACTTGACGGTTTCCGCCTCCACAAAACGCGTGAATTCGGCGGGCGACGTGCTCGGCGCGATCAGTGATCCTGCCGCTTCGTTGTCCGCTTTCGTGCTGGGGTCGGCATAGACCTTGAGCAAGGCGCGGAACAACACCTCCACCACGTTGGCAGGTGTGCCGGCCGGCGCCCAGAAGCCACCCCAGGAGTCCATCGCGAGATCGTCGTTGTTCAGGGCTTCCTTGAGTGTCGGCACGTCCGGGTAGGCCGCCATACGCGCAGCACCCGTGGTGGCCAGCGGGCGTACCTTGCCGGTGGTGATTTGTGGAATAGCGGTGGACGACACCGGAAACCCGAATTGCGTGGAGCCCTGGATGATCGAGGGCACGATCTCCACCGAACCCTTGTAGGGTACGTGCACGACGTCGATCTTCGTCGCCACCGCGACGGCGGCGCCAGCCAGGTGGGCCGCGCTGCCCACACCGCCTGAGGCATAGTTGAGCTTGCCCGGCTGGCGTCGCGTGGCCGCGAGCAGATCCTGCAGGGTCTTGTAGGGCGAATCGGCCGCCACGATCAGCATCTGCGGGCTGTAGCTGGAGCGGGTGATATGCACGAAGTCCTTGACCGGGTCGAACTTCACGCTCGGCAGCATCGCTTTTTGGGTGATGTGGGTGGACGCACCCACCAGGATCGTGTAGCCGTCCGGCGCCGCGCGCGCCACGCTCTGCGCGGCCAGGATGCCACCGGCCCCCACGATGTTGTCCACCACCACGTTCTGGCCCAGAAATTCGGCGAACTTGAGCGCCAGCTTGCGGGTTTGCACATCCGGCCCTCCGCCGGCGGCGTAGGGCACGATGATCTTCACCGGTTTGGCGGGGAAGGTGCTGGTCTGCGCCCAGGCGGGCACGCAACTGGTGGCGCCGAGGGCGAGCACGTAGGTGTGGAATTGGCGGCGGCTCGACATGGCAGGCCCCGTGGGGGCTGGTTTTTGGCTGAGTTTAGCCAAGTGACCGCCGTGCGCCATCCCGCAACTCACACCCTGCACGAAGAGTTTCAGGACGAATCGCTGGTGTGCTGTGGCAATGCCCAACACTGTCATTGAGCCGGTGTTTGTCGAGGTACGAGCGCCCACCGACGAGGCGCTACCAAGGGGCTTGGCATTTCGGCGGCGCGATGACGCGAAAAAGTCACGAAAGCTCTGCGCGCAATTGCTCGACGAAGTCTGGACCTGGTACGGCTCTCGACTCGCCAGCAACGATCTCCGCCTGCCGCTGCGCGGCCAACCTGTCCCAGGCCTGATCTCGCAATTTGTCCTCGTCAAGGCTGGCGATGACCCTGTCGAGCAGCCTCACACGATCAGCTGTCGGCAGGCGCAGGAATTCTACCTCCAGGGCTTCGACGGGCATAGACATGATGGGATCCTTAAACTGGCTGTCAAGGACTGTAGCTTGCCACAAACCAGCGGGGAGAGTTGCAGTGGGGCCGCAGGATGCTCGCTTGCGATACCGCCGGCCGATGAGGTACTTTTCCAACGAAAGTTGGAGTTTCTTGGCGAGCGGAGATTTAGGCGCATCAACCTCGCCGCGAAATGATGTTGCCGCCTCCGTCGCGCCGAGGGCTGGCCCCTTGCGTCGGTAAAAGACACACCCGGAGGTGAACGTCCGCTTTCCGCCCTTGTGACCGGCCGCTTTGGGCACCGAGGAGTCGGTGAAATTCTTTCGTCGGTGGCACCACGAGCAGTTCTCCCGAAATCGCCTTCGATTGTTGCGAGGGCGCGACGCGTTCCGCTCAGCGATTCAACTCCCTCAAGCCCTTCAACGTCTGCGCCACATCCGGCCGCGCTTCACTGTCCGCGATGTATTGCCGAATGATGTCCGCAAAGCTGTGGTCGGGCTTCAGCCCCAGTCAAGCGGCAGGCCGCGTGTAGCACTTGCACTTCAGGCTTGGCATGCGCGGGCGCGTGTGCGGCGAGCTCGATTCAGAATCGATAGTTGACTTGCGCCGACAGGACCCCGGCCCGGCTGTTGTAATGCCCGTTGATCAGGCCATTGGCCAACGCCGCTGCCGCGTCACCCGGGTTGCCGCCGTTGGCGTTGATCCTGGCCGTCTTGACAAAGACGTAACCTGCACCCATGTCAATCGTGAGTTTCGGGTTCACCGTGTATTGCGCACCCAACGTCAACACTGTCCGGTCGGCGTCAGGCAGGCGTGCCGTCCTATCAGCCTGTTGCACCGGGCTCTTATCGAACGCCACGCCGCCCCGCAACGTCCATTGCGGGTTGTAGTGGTAATTCGCGCCAACTGCCAGTTTCCAGGTGTTCTTGAAGTTCTCCGGGGTGTTTTGCAGCACCGCGCCATTGGTGCGTATGAAGGTCAGATTCTTGATCGTTGACCACTGCGTCCACTGCGCATCGGCCATCAGATCCCAACGGTCATCGAGTCGCGTGAAATACGACAGATTGACGATGGCCGGGATCTTGACGTCGGACGTGATCCGGGAGTCGAACAAGCGCGTGGTGTTGATGCCATTGGCCAGCAACGCCGTTACCGCCGGCGCCCCGATCGGAACCGCTGGATTCGTGAAAGCAGCCGTTCCTTCGAGACGGTATGTCATGCTCGAGCGGTAATGCAGCCCGACGCGGGTGCTGTCGCCCAGGCTCCACAACAGGCCCGCGTTCCAGCCGTACGCGTTGTCCGACCCTTTCAGCCGCGCGCCCGACTCCAAGCCCGCCGTGGCTGCCGCGATGGCGTTGAAACCGGCACTTCCCGGCGCGATGCCATTGAGGGCGGCCGCGCTCAGCAAGGCACCGGCGTAGTTGACCTGGTTGGTGAATTCGGCAGACATGTGCTGGACATTGAGGCCCAGACCCAGCGCCAGTGAGTCCGATGCCTTCCACGACAGACTGGGATTCACGTTGATGGTCTTGATGCTTGACTTGATGGCCTGGAAGCGCCCCGCCCAGCCTGCGTCGTATTCGGTCACCAGGCCCCAGGGCGCGGCCACGCCCAGGCCAATCGAGATCTGGCTGTTGATCGGCTTGACAATGTAGAAGTTGGGAACCGGCGCCAGGCTGCCTGCATCGCCCCCATTGCCACCCAAGCCCTGACCGATTGCCGATGTCGACGCGTCGTTGCGAAACTTCAGCGACGGCATGATCAGATGCAGAGCACCGGTCACCTGGCTCTCGCCGATTCGCGACATGCCGGCAGGGTTGGACCACAGGGTCGTCGCATCCTGCGCCTCTGCGGCTCCGCCGGCATACGCATTGCCCAGTCCTGAGACCGAAGTCTCACCGATCTGGAAGCCGGATGCATGGGCGACCATCGGCCCACAGGCAAGCGTGAGCGCTGCAACCAGGATACGCGGGGATACGGGCGTCGTGGGCATGGACATCATGAGAATCTCCGTGGAAGTGATACGACAAGAATAGGATTGGATTCTGACGCAACTCCGGGTTCTGACGCAACTGCGTTGATCCTATGGTGTCTGCATTTCGCTCGCCTAACTGCATGACATAGACACTGGAATCCTCCAACGCCATCGACGGATTGGTGTTGAGGTGCATGGCGATTGCATCGAAGCTGAGCAGTTCGCGTCGGCCACTGAAACCCGGCACACACTCGTCATCGTCCTCCACGATGCATAAAGGGATTTTCAAACGGTATGTTTTTGGGTCTACCGGGACGGATTTGACCGGCCAAGGTCCCCGCCGCCTGACCTGAAAGCCGCCTCGACATAGGGCAAACCCTCGCGCTTCGCTTCGTAGTCCCGCACAGGGGTCAACCCGCGCCAGGCTCAGCGCATCGCCGCAGCCCGGACCGCCGAGCCGCCTTCAGGCCGCCTGCTGAAAGTCTGCGCCCGCCAGCGCCCGGGCGGACACCGTGGCCTGCAATCCCAGATGCGTCAAGACGCGCTCGATCACCGCCGATTCATGGATGACGGCAATGATCTTGAGCTTGTCACGGCAGTTTAGGTGGCGACACAAGTCCCAACGAGGCGCCAGGAAACCGTAGGTCGTCAGCGTCGATGCTTGGCCAGGTTCAGAATTTGAACCCACCAATTGGGACGACCGCACACGCAGCACAAGAGACGGTCAAGGCGGAGGTTTCAACGGCAGCATTGGGCACCAGGGAGTCGGTGAGATTGATCCGTCGCTGGCACCACGGACAGGCTGCCCGAAATCGCCTTCGATGGTTGCGAGGGCATGACGAGTTCCGCTCAGCGATTCAGATTCCTCTCAGCCCCCGCAACGTCCGCGCCGCATCCGGTCGCGCTTCACAGTCCGCGATGTATTGCCGGATGATGTCCGCAAAGCTGTGGTCGGCCTTCAGCCCCAACCGGGCAGCGCGGTGGGCGGTGGCGCCAGTGGGCCAGTTGGCGACGATGCCGGCGATGCGTTCGTCACGCTCGAAACGCACCAGCGCACGAGCGGCCTTTCCGGCCACCTGTTCCAGCGCATCCAGCATGTCACACACGCGCACGTTGATCGCGGGCAGGTTCAGCGCGAGGCGCCCACCGAAGGCTTCGCGGCTGGCCTCGAAAACTGCGATCAGGCCTTC
>JAYVRP010000474.1:0-5954 GCA_043776215.1 Rhodoferax sp.
GACGGCCGTCAGCGCGAAGGCAGGCGCCATCGTCACGTAGGCGGTCCATTCCGGCACGCCGAGCAACATGGTGCTGGAATTCGTGACCCAGGAGTTGAGTCCGCCCAGCGCTGCGCGCCAGGCCATCAGCGCAAAAGTCAGGGCCAACACCAGCGCGCCAACCCGGTCCAGCGTGGCATTGAGCCTCTTCGGAAACCGCACGCTGAACACGTCAACAATGATGTTGCCGCGATGCAATTGGCACAGTGGCATGAATAACCCGATCGCTGCGCCAGTGGCCAAACCCACCAGTTCAAAATCGCCGGGCACTGTCTTGCCCAGGGTCTCGCGCCCAATGACGCTCAGGCAGGTCAGCAAAGTGATCAGGGTCATCAAAGCCCCGGCACCGATGGCGCTGGCTCTGGCGAGCCAATCAAGCAATTTCAATGAGATATCTCTATGTTCTTGGTGCAGATCGTCGATGGTAACCGAGCTGGCCAGCGTGGCTCGCACTGCACGGCCGGCATCGCGCGAGGAATGGTTAAAGTATCTTGACGGTGAGCGTTTCCAGCCCGTCAATGCCGCCGACCATGGTGTCACCGGCCACCACGGCGGACACGCCCTCGGGCGTGCCGGTGTAGATCAGGTCGCCGGCCTGCAACTGCCAGGCTGCGGACAGGTGTTCGATGGTCTCGGCAATGTTCCAGATCAGCTTGGCCACGTTGCTGCGTTGGCGGTCCTGGCCGTTGACCTGCACGTAGATTTCGGCCTGGGAAACCTCACCGGCCTGGGCCACTGGCGTGATCGGGCTGATCGGCGCGGATTGGTCGAACGCCTTGCCGATGCACCAGGGCCGGCCCTGTTTCTTCATCTCGTTTTGCAGGTCGCGTCGTGTCATATCCAAACCGACCGCGTAGCCGAACACATGCCTGAGCGCATCGGCCGCAGAGATGTTCCTGCCGCCGGTTCCAATGGCCACCACCAATTCGATCTCGTGGTGCAGGTTCTTCGTCAGGCTGGGGTAGGCAATGCACGCCGCTTCACCCGCCGGGACCGCCACGATGGCGTCTGCCGGCTTCATGAAGAAGAACGGCGGCTCGCGACCGGAAAACCCCATTTCCTTGGCATGCTCCTCGTAATTGCGTCCCACGCAGTAGATTCGGTGAACCGGAAATTGCTCTGGTCGACCGACAACCGGGACCGACACCTGTGCCACAGGCGGGAATACGAAATCCATTGGGGGCTCCTTGTTGCTGGACAGTGGTCAGGCGCGCTGACCGGTCGGGTGGGGGCTGATGCATGCGTTGGCGCCACTCAGCTTGAACGGGTCACCAGTTCGAAGTGCTCGACGGTCGGCGGGCCATCGAAAAATGGCCCCACAATGGCGCGCCAATGTGCGAACAGCGGACCCTGGCGGAAGCCTACCGTATGGTCTTCCAGCGTGTCCCAGAAGATTTGCAGCACGTACCTTTGCGGGCTCTCAACGCCCCGGTTCACCTTGAAACCGCGGAAGCCGCCGGCCTGGCTGATGACGGTCTGGAGGCCGCGTTGGATGGCCTCTTCAAAGGCGGCATTCTGGCCTGCCGGAATGCGGATGTCGGCGAGTTCGAGAATCATCGGGGTCTACTCCTGGAGGCTGGTCTGGATGGACAGGTTTTCGGACTGCCCATCGGCATGGTTGGCGAAACGCCGCACCTCCTTGCCGTGCACGGGGGCATTGTCGGGCCATGGCCAGCCGCCGAATTCCGTGCGCCGGTAGTCGGCGAAGGCCTGGTGGATCTCGGCCTGCGTGTTCATCACGAACGGGCCGTACTGTGCCACGGGTTCTCCGATGGGCCGACCCTGCAGAACCAGCATCTCGGACTCCTGTGCGCCATTGACGATTTCCAGATCCGCGTCGCAACGCAAGTCCAGTGCCGCGTGCCCATGGACAGGCTGGGGCCCCAGGGCGAGCGTGGTGCCTTCGAAGAAATACAGGATGCGACGGGTACCGGCGCCGCGCGCGGCTGGCAATGTCCAGCGGGCGTGGGGTGCCATTCTGATGGTCCAGATGGCAACATCCGCCTGGGCCTGTGCGGCCCATGAATCGGGTGGAGGTGCCAACGGTGGCGCCATCGGAGCCGGCATGACGCCCGCGATGCAACTCACGTGCGTCTGGGTGCCCGTATGGTCCACAAACGTGTGCTGTGGAATATTCTCCGACCAGAACATCGTGAAGTGGGGCTCCACCATCTTGTGGCTGGCCGGCAGGTTGAGCCAGATCTGGAACAACTCGAGTCGGTTGGGCCGCGCCGGATCGAGCAGGGGAAACATCTCGGCGTGCACGATGCCGCGTCCGGCGGTCAGCCATTGCACGTCACCACCACCGAAACGGGCAGTGGCGCCGAGCGAATCGGAGTGGTCGATAAGGCCTTCGCGCACGATGGTCACGGTCTCGAAACCGCGGTGCGGGTGTGATGGAAAACCCGGTACCTGCATGCCGTGGTACATGCGCCAGCCATCTTTGCCAGCGAAGTCCTGCCCCATGTCGCGCCCCGCCAGCGATGCATCGGGGCCAAGCTGGTCGTTGCCACGCGGATAGCGGTCATCGTGGTGCACACAAAACAGGAATGGGTCCATGGTGGGCCACTGGAAGCCCAGTGGCTGGGTGCTCAGGATGGGTTGGTCGGCCATGGCGAGGTGCTCCAGTGCAAAGTCGATGGCAGCGAGTCTACGACCAATTCCCGCGTCACCCGTGTTCAGGGCTGGGCCACTCGGTCCCGCAACGCCAGCGCCAGTTGGGACGCACAGATGTTGACCGCGGCGTTGGCCTCGTCCAGAACCCGACCCATGGTGATGAAGCCGTGTATCTGCCGCTCGAAACAGATATGGGTCGCGCGGTTGCCAGCCTGTGTCAGGCTTTGCGCGTACTGCAACCCCTCGTCGCGCAACGGGTCAAAACCCGCGGTGATCACCAGCGCCTCGGGCAGCCGGCTCAGGTCCGGGTGCAACAGGGGTGACGCCCGCCAATCGAGGTCCTGCGCTGGATCGGCGATGTAGTGGTCATGGAAATAGGTCATCGTGTCGCTGGTCAGCAGGTACCCCTGACCGTTGCTGGTGTGGGATGCCGCGCCGCGGCGCTGGTCGGTGGCCGGGTAAATGAGTAGCTGGTACTGCAGCGGCAAGTCGCCCGCATCGCGCGCGGCAATGGCGACCACGGCAGCGAGATTGCCGCCCGCGCTGTCACCTCCAACCGCCATGCGACGCGGGTCCAGGCCCAGTACTTGCGCGTGGTCACGGCACCAGACCGTGGCCGCGAAACAGTCGTCCACGGCGCAGGGAAAGCGGTTCTCCGGGCCCATTCGGTAGTCCACGGACAACACGGCGCACGCGGCTCCGTTGGCCAATTGGCGACACAAGACGTCGTGGGTGTCAAGGTCGCCGATGGTCCATCCGCCGCCATGGAAATAGACCAGTACCGGTAAGGCATCGGCAGCGGCGGCAGCATCCACGGCAAGCGGCCGGTACAGGCGCAGACCGATCGGGCCGTGCGGACCTGTGGCCTGCAGGTCCTGCACGTCGGCCACGTCGGGTGCGTCGGGCTGCGTGGCCGAACGGCGCTCACGGTACATCTGGCGCGCGGCGGCAGGGCTCAGGGTGTGGGTCGGTGGCAGCCCGTATTGCGCGATGGCATCCAGGAGCGCGCGTGCCGAGGGGTGAAGCATGTGGAGCCTTTTGTATAGGAAAGCGCGGCAGATTCCGCATGAGGAAACCGGCCAAGTTTAGTCCTGCGCGGGGGGCACTCAGGATGGTTCCGGTTTATGCTCGCGTCCATGAAGCTCTATAACTACTTCCGTTCTTCCGCATCCTTTCGCGTGCGCATCGCGTTGGCGCTCAAGGGTCTGGCGTACGACTATGAAGCCGTGCATATTGCGCGCGGCGACCACAGACTTCCAGCTTATGCCGATATCGCTGCAGACCAGTTGGTGCCGATGCTGGAGGACGGCGACATCCGCCTGTCGCAGTCCCTGGCCATCATGGAGTACCTCGATGAAACCCACCCGCAGCCGGCGCTGCTGCCGGCCGATACCGTGGCGCGCGCACGTGTGCGGGCTCTTGCGCAGAGTATTGCTTGTGAAATCCATCCGCTCAACAACTTGCGGGTGCTGAAATATCTGGTCCGGGAACTCAAGGTGGATGAGCAGGCCAAGAACACCTGGTACCGGCATTGGGTGCGTGACGGCCTGGAAAGTTTCGAGCGTCAATTGGCACGGCAGCCGGCATCGAGGTACTGCTGGGGCCACACGCCCACGATGGCCGACTGCTGCCTGGTGCCGCAAGTCTTCAATGGTCAGCGCTTCAACTGCGATTTCGATGGCCTTCCGCGCACCATGGCCGCCTTCGACGCGTGTATGCAACTCGATGCATTCCAGCACGCACAACCCTCTGCCTGCCCCGACTTCGAGCCTTGATGGAGTCAGGTCTGCATCCGGACTGGCTGGTGCCCCGATGGCCGGCGCCACGCACGGTCAAGTCGGTATGCACGACCCGGGCTGGCGGTGTCTCGCGTGCGCCGTTTGACAGCCTGAATCTGGGGCGGCCCTCGGGCGACGACGCCCAAGCCGTAGACGTGAACCGGCGGCGCCTTCACACGGCGATAGGCCACGCTCCCGTGTTCATGAGCCAGGTTCATGGGGTGGACTCGGTGGAACTCCCGGTCGCGGCGTCCGGGCCATCTGCCGACGCCACCATCGTGGCCGATGCATGTGCCACCATCATCCGTGGTGTGGTGTGCACGGTGCGGGTGGCCGACTGTCTACCCGTTTTGCTGTGTGACACCGAAGGGCGCGCCGTTGCAGCCGCCCATGCTGGTTGGCGCGGTCTGGCACAAGGCGTTCTGGAGCGCAATTTCCGGCACTTCGAGGCGCTGGTGGCACGGGCCTCGGCGGGCACTGACCGTGGTGATGTCGCGGCGTGCACCGTGGCCTGGCTTGGCCCGTGCATCGGCTCTCAGGCCTTCGAGGTGGGGCCAGAGGTGCGCGCGGAGTTTCTCAGCCATGACACACGGGCACAGGTGCATTTCACGCAGCGTGGTGGTGGCAAGTGGATGGCTGATCTGGTCGGTCTGGCACGCATGCGCTTGGAGGCTCTGGGAATCCGGGAGATCCATGGCAATGACGCAAGTCCATCCTGGTGCACGGTGGGCAACCCCTCACTTTTTTTCTCCCACCGCAGGGACAGCGTCGCCCTTGGGGGCAGTGGGCGGATGGCTGCCTGCATCTGGATCGACTGAGGCGGCCTCGCGCGCGCATCGGGCGCGGCGCCTGGCCGGCGTGGCCATCAGGTACATCAACAGCGCCACCGGCAACAGACCGTACAAGAGGAGCGTGATGGCGGCGCCGAGCAAGGTGCCGTTGCTGCTGGCAGCCTCGGCGACGGCCATCATGACGGTCACGTACAACCACGCGATCAGTACCAGGTACATCGATGTGCTTATTTCAAAATTGTCAGTTTTCTGAAGGGTGAAAGCTGAGATACTAGGGTTATTACCAATACAAAGTGGTGCTGAGGAGACGCGGTGAATCACAACAATCCAGAGTTCTGGGGCCAATCGGCCGAGCAACTGCAGAAGACATTCGTCGACAATTGGACCACGGCCATGCAGGCATTGCAGGGCATGGCTCCGCAACAAAAACGTGATGGCTCCGCTGCGGCGACATCCCTTCCCCATATCCAGTTCTCCCCCACCAAACTGCAGGAACTGCAGCAGCAATACCTTCGGGAGGCTGCCGAATTGTGGAGCAAGACGCTCGACGGCAAAGCAACCTCCACGGACAAGCGGTTTTCGGGCGAGGCTTGGGCATCCAACCCGATGGCAGCGTACAGCGCGGCGAACTACCTGCTCAACGCGCGCACCTTCATGGGGCTGGCCGATGCCGTCGATGCGGACGAAAAAACGCGCGCCCGGCTGCGCTTTGCGGTGGAGCAGTGGATGG
>JAYVRP010000475.1:0-5946 GCA_043776215.1 Rhodoferax sp.
TACCTGTTCATGAAGCGCTTCGACCTGTACATGCAGCGCGGCGGCGGGTGACGCCCCATCGGAGGTAGGAGAAACGCACGATGCTGAGACCAGAAGAACTTGCAGACACCGCACGTCGCCTGGCCGCTGCCGCGTCGAGCCCCGCGACGGTCATCGTCTTTGGCTCCTACGCACGTGGCGATGCCACTGAGCATTCGGACCTCGACATCCTGGTGATTGAATCGGAATTCCGCGACAAGGGCGCCGAGTACTTGAAGCTCAAGGAAGCAGTTGGCCGCATCGGCGTTGGGGTGGATCTGCTGCTTTTTGCCCGGCCTGAATTTGAACGCCGAAGCCAGGTGCCTGGCACTTTGCCGTATTGGGCTGCGAAGGAAGGCAAGGTGCTGCATGACGCCGCAGCGTGAGGAGGCGGCGCGCATGCTGAGGCTTGCGAACCGGGATCAATCGGCGCTGCTCGCCTTGTTGGCCGCCACGGACGTGGCGCCGTCGGTAGCCCTGTTTCATGCCCAACAAGCGGCAGAGAAATCCTTGAAAGCGGTGATGTGCCTGCGTGGTCTGGAATACCGCCGAACGCACGATCTCGAGGAGTTGGCCGCCCAGCTCAAAGATGCCGGGTGTGGGCCACCCGTCGATCCGTCAATATTGCGGCGCCTGACGCCCTATGCGGTGGAGTACCGCTACGATGATGAAGCGCCTCAACTACTGGGTGGCGCAGAGGCAACTGCAATCGTAGCTGTGTTGCTTCTGTGGGCTGAGAGTCAAGAGGGGCCAGGTATCGGCTGATTCAGGCCTTGTACGTGATGCGGTAAATGCTTCCCGAGTAGTCGTCGGCGACGAGCAGTGACCCATCTGGCAGCACCAGTACATCGACCGGGCGACCCGAGACCGTGTCGCCCTGCAGCCACCCGGTGGCGAAAGGCTCGTACGAGACTGCCCGGCCGTCCTGCAGACGCACCAGCGTGATGCGGTAGCCGATCTTGGTGCTGCGGTTCCACGATCCGTGTTCGGCGATGAACACCTGGTTGCGGTAGGCCTGTGGAAACATGTTGCCGGTGTAAAAGCGCATGCCCAGGGCAGCCACGTGGGGCCCGAGTTTCTGTGCCGGCGGTGTGAAGTCCGAGCAGTTGCGCCTGGCTCCAAGTTCCGGGTCCGGCACGTCGCCACCGTGGCAATAGGGAAAACCGAAGTGCATGCCCGCACGCGGCGCGTGGTTGAGTTCGTCTGGTGGCACGTCATCACCCATCATGTCGCGACCGTTGTCGGTGAACCACATCTCCTTCGTTTGCGCGTGCCAGTCGAAGCCGACCGTGTTGCGCACGCCACGCGCAAAGGTTTCCAGCTTGCTGCCATCGGCATTCATGCGCAGGATGTTGGCGTAGCGCTGCTCGTCGCGTTCGCACACGTTACACGGTGCGCCCACCGGCACATACAGTTTTCCATCCGGCCCGAAGGCAATGAATTTCCAGCCATGGTGGGCGTCGGTGGGCAGTCGCTCAGTGACCACGGCTGGCGCGGGTGGCTGCTTCAGGCGCCGCTCGATGTCGTCGAAACGCAGGATGCGACTCACTGCGGACACGTACAGGCTGCCGTCCTTGTACGCGACGCCCACCGGCAATTGCAGGCCGCTGGCGATCACTGTCACCTCCGTTGCCCTGAGCGCGCCATCGAAACGAACCGCGTGTACCTTGCCCGCCCGCATCGAACCCACGAACACGGTGCCCCCGGAAGCATCCATTTGCCCCAGAGCCATTTGCCGCGCATTGTCGACACGGGCCCACAGTTCGATCGAGAAGCCAGGGGGCAGCTTGATGTGATCGCGCTGGAATTGCGCCGACGCACTCTCTGAGAGCATGGCGCAGGCGAGGCCGAACAGAAGACAGAAGGCGCGCATGGTGGAACCTCGCGGAATTGCAACTTATTCAACAAGTCACGGTCACACAAGTTTAAAGTGGCAGCAGCATGGTTGGTCATGTCCGCACGGTCAACGCCGGATTGCAGTGAACCGTTGAACCTGCAGGCGGTAATTCGTGTACCGTGTTCGCAAGGATGTCTCTTTTCTTCTCGAAACAGGGGGCTCTATGGACGTTATTGGCAACTTCGTGGCGCGTTATGCGCGCACCAAGGAAGAAGAACTCACGATCGACGACTACCTTGCGGAGTGCAAGCGCAACCCACTCGCATATGCAACTGCCGCTGAACGTATGTTGACGGCGATCGGTGAGCCGCAGTCGGTCGACACCCGCAATGACCCGCGGCTGTCTCGCCTGTTCGCCAACAAAGTCATCAAGCGTTACCCGGCCTTCGCGGAGTTCTACGGCATGGAGGACGCCATCGAACAGGTGGTCAGTTACTTCCGGCATGCAGCGCAAGGGCTGGAGGAGCGCAAGCAGATCCTGTATCTGCTCGGGCCTGTGGGGGGCGGCAAGAGTTCGATCGCCGAGCGTCTGAAACAGCTGATGCAGCAAGTGCCTTTTTATGCGCTCAAGGGTTCACCTGTCAATGAAACACCACTGGGCCTTTTCGACCCGCTCGAAGACGGCCCGATCCTGCAGGAAAACTTTGGTATCTCCAGCCGCTACCTGCAGCGCATTCTTTCGCCCTGGGCGGTGAAGCGGCTGGACGAATACGGCGGCGACATCCGGCAGTTTCGTGTGGTCAAGCGTTACCCCAGCATCCTCAAGCAGATCGGAGTGGCCAAGACCGAACCCGGTGACGAGAACAACCAGGACATCAGCTCGCTGGTGGGCAAGGTGGACATCCGCAAGCTGGAGAATTTCGCCCAGGACGACACCGATGCCTACAGCTATTCCGGTGGCTTGTGCCTGGCCAATCAGGGCCTGCTGGAGTTCGTGGAGATGTTCAAGGCGCCCATCAAGGTGCTGCATCCGTTGCTCACGGCGACGCAGGAGGGCAACTACAAGGGAACCGAAGGTTTCGGTGCGATCCCGTTCGACGGCGTGGTGCTGGCGCACAGCAACGAAAGCGAGTGGAAGGCGTTTCGCAACAACAAGAACAACGAAGCCTTCCTGGACCGCATCTACATCGTCAAGGTGCCCTACAGCTTGCGCGTGAGCGAGGAGACCAGGATCTATGAGAAGCTGATCCGCGACTCGTCGCTCGGGCAGGCCAAGTGTGCCCCCGGCACGCTGAAGATGATGGCGCAGTTCTCCGTGCTGACACGACTCAAGGAGCCTGAGAACTCGAGCCTGTTCAGCAAGATGCAGGTCTACGACGGCGAAAGCCTGAAAGACACCGACCCGCGCGCCAAGAGTTTCCAGGAGTACCGCGACTACGCCGGTGTGGACGAGGGCATGAGTGGTGTCTCCACACGCTTCGCATTCAAGATCCTGTCCAAGGTATTCAACTTCGACAGTGCCGAGGTGGCCGCCAATCCGGTGCACCTGATGTACGTTCTGGAGCAGCAGATCGGGCGGGAACAGTTTCCCTCCGAGCTGGAAACGCGTTATATCGGATTCATCAAGGAGTATCTGGCGCCGCGTTACGCCGAGTTCATCGGCAAGGAAATCCAGACCGCCTACCTGGAGAGTTACAGCGAATACGGCCAGAACATCTTCGACCGCTACGTGACCTATGCCGATTACTGGATCCAGGACAACGAATACCGTGACACCGACACCGGTGAGGTGTTCGACCGATCGGCCCTGAACGGCGAACTGGAGAAGATCGAGAAGCCTGCCGGCATTGCGAACCCCAAGGACTTCCGCAACGAGATCGTCAATTTCGTGCTGCGGGCGCGTGCCAACAACCACGGCAACAACCCGGCCTGGACGAGTTACGAGAAATTGCGCCTGGTGATCGAGAAAAAGATGTTCTCCAATACCGAAGAGTTGCTGCCAGTGATCAGCTTCAATGCCAAAGCCAGCGCAGACGAAGCCAAGAAACACGAAGACTTCGTGACCCGGATGGTGGCCAAAGGCTACACCGCACGCCAGGTGCGCCTGTTGTGCGAGTGGTACCTGCGCGTACGCAAGAGCTCGTGAACGGCAGGCCGCGATGCCGCTGCACATCATCGACCGCAGGCTTTCCGGCAAGAACAAGTCGGTAGGCAATCGCGAACGATTCCTGCGACGCTACAAGGAGCAAATCCGCGATGCCGTGCGCCGCGCGGTGAGTGAGCGCGACATCCGCGATATCGGGCACGCCGAAAACGTCACCATTCCAAAGAAGGACATCAGCGAGCCACTGTTTCAGCACGGCAAAGGCGGCATTCGCGAGACGGTGCACCCGGGGAACACCGACTATTTGCGCGGGGACCACATCGCGCGCCCGCCAGAGGGTGCCGGGGGCTCGGGCGGGCAGGCGAGTGACTCCGGCGCGGGCGACGATGATTTTGCCTTCACCCTCAGCAAGGAGGAATTCCTGCAGATGTTTTTCGAGGACCTGGCCTTGCCCCACCTGCTGCGCACCCAGATCGGTGACAACCCGGAATGGAAATCCCACCGGGCCGGATTCAAGAACGATGGCACCCCCAACAACCTGGCCATCGTGCGCTCGATGCGGGGCGCGCTGGGCCGGCGCATTGCGGTCGGCCAGGCAGCACGGCGCAGCCTGGCCGAAAAGCGGGTGTTGCTGGAAGAGATGGAACTGGTACAGCCGCAGGATCGGGTGGCAATCGATGCCTTGTGCAGCGAGATTCTGGTGCTCGAACAGCGGCTGCAACGCATTCCTTACCTGGACCCCATCGACCTGCGTTTTCGCAACCGCGTGCGGGTGCCGGTGCCCACCAGCAAGGCCGTGATGTTCTGCCTGATGGATGTGTCGGGGTCGATGGACCAGGCGCGCAAGGACCTGGCCAAGCGCTTCTTCATTCTGCTTTACCTGTTTCTCACCGGCCATTACGAGAAGATCGACATTGTTTTCATCCGCCACCATACCCAGGCGCAGGAAGTGGACGAAGAAGGTTTCTTCCATTCCAAGGAAACCGGCGGCACCGTGGTCAGCAGTGCGCTGGTGCTCATGCACCAGATCGTGCTGGCGCGTTACCCCACTGCGGAGTGGAACATCTACGGTGCCCAGGCCAGTGACGGCGACAACTACAACAACGACAGCGGGCGCTGCCGCGAGCTGCTGGCCGACCACCTCCTGCCCCTGGTGCGGTATTACGCCTATGTGCAGGTGGTCGAGGAGGAGCAGACCCTGTGGACCGAATACCAGCAGTTGCAGGACTTTCACGCCAATTTCGCCATGCGCAAGGCGACCTCGGCCGACCAGATCTATCCGGTGTTTCGCAACCTGTTCAGGAAGCAGGGGGCGACCCCATGACGCTGCCCCACGTCCCGGCCCTGGAGCGGCGCAAGACCGAGAACCTGCATCGGGTGCCGGCCACGGGCGACCGGCGTCCCCGCGCCGTGCTGCAGGCGCCATTGGCCGCCCCGGCGCGCGCGGCGCGGCCCTTGCCGGATCCAAGCGACTGGACTTTCGAGCTGATCGACCGCTACCACGACGTGATCCGGCAGACCGCCCAGCGTTTCGGCCTCGATACCTATCCGAACCAGCTCGAAATCATCACCGCCGAGCAGATGATGGACGCCTACGCGTCGGTCGGCATGCCGGTGAACTACCGCCACTGGAGCTATGGCAAGGAGTTCATCTCGACCGAAAAGAACTACCGACGCGGCCACATGGGCCTGGCGTACGAGATCGTCATCAACTCCGATCCCTGCATCGCCTATCTGATGGAAGAGAACACCATGCCGATGCAGGCGCTGGTGATGGCGCATGCCTGCTTCGGCCACAACTCGTTCTTCAAGGGCAACTACCTGTTCCGCATGTGGACGGACGCGAGCTCGATCGTCGACTACCTGGTGTTCGCCCGCAAGTACATCGCCCAGTGCGAAGAGCGCTTTGGCATGGAGGCGGTGGAGCAACTGCTGGATGCCTGCCACGCCCTGGGCAACCTGGGCGTAGACCGCTACAAGCGCTCGC
>JAYVRP010000476.1:0-1856 GCA_043776215.1 Rhodoferax sp.
GAGCCCGGTGACAAAACTTGGCCACGGGCCGCTCTCCAGCTGGTCGAGCATGGGGGTGTCGTGTTGCTTCTTGCTCATGGCGTGTCTCCAGTCGAATGCGGTCTGTGCCGCGTGCCAGTCAAGGCCGAAGCTGGTCCCGATACTACGAACGCCCTGCCCTGCGCGCCATCACCCGCGTTGAGTACTCCGGACTACCCATTTGGGCTATATGCGCCCACCCGTCCCGGTTATAGACAGCGCAGGGCACGATTGCGCCCAATAACGCCAGCAGCGGCCTGCGCCGGGCAGCCGAGTGCCGACGCAGTGGACAGGACCTTCCGCACCAGCGGAACAACGGCAACGACGGGCCCCATGACGAGCATCACACCGATTGAAAAGCTGACCAATCCCCTCGGCGGGCAGTTGATCGAATTGCAGCAGCTGGACTATCCCTCCGGTGGCATGAGCCTGCTGCGCACACGCATCCGCGAGAACAACCGCTTCACGGTGTTCGAGATCGACGCCCAGACCGCCTTGCAGTGGGGTGAGGCGCTGGTGCGTTGGGCGAGGACCCAGCCCGGCATTTCGGCGCCGCCACAGGATCCACCGTGAACCTGCCCTCGGCAACCGACCGGGAGTTGGTGGACGCCGTTTTCCCGCTACACGGTCACGCGGTGCTGCGCGACCATGCACAGGCCCTGCGCGAGGCACTGTGTGTGCTTTGGCCCTGGCTGGAAACGGATGCCATGGCAGGCATCCACCCGCTCAGGCTGGTGCCCGGCAACGAAGACCTGGCACTGCTGTCGCAACGCACCCGGCTATTGCTGCGGGTGCGGGCGCAACGCATGGACGAGCTGGCCGCGCCGGCGGGCCTGGACCTGAACCTGCAGGGCCATGCGCTGCAATTGGGCGCGCCGCACCAGCGTGCCCTGCAAACCCACTCCGCCATGTATGCCTATCGGGTGGCCAGCGACAGCGCGGACGAGCTGGTATTCATGGCAGGCGTGGAACATGCACTGGCTGCCCTGGGCATCACGGCCGCGCGGGTGTGCGGGCGCCACCAGCGCATGGGCGTGCAAGGCCGCATGCTCGACATGTTCAGCCTGATGGTGCATGAACTGGCACCACAGGACGCACTGCTCCTGCAGCAGGCCGGCCTGGGGCCGCACCGCCTCCTGGGCTGCGGCGTATTCGTGCCGCACAAGTCAGCCGCCGCCGTGCGCTAACTTCCCGCAACGATTCGACAAGGAGACACACGCCATGGGCTACACCATTCACGGGGAGGAACACCCCACCGACGAGCAGGGCTACCTGATCGAGGCCGTGTTCGACGACGAAGCGGCGCGCGTGATCGCCCAGGCCGAAGGCATCACCCTGACCGACGCGCACTGGGAGGTCGTCAACTACCTGCGCGACCAGTACCGAGAGCACGGCCACACGCCGAACTTCCGCAACCTGCTCAAGGGCATGGCCGAGATCCACCCCGGCGTCGACAGCAAGGCGCTGTACGACCTGTTCCCGGTCGGCCCCGCCAAGCAGGGCCCCAAGGTGGCCGGCCTGCCCCAGCCGCTGGGCAAGGGCGGGTACTGAGAGGTGGCTGCCTGCATGGATCTCGTTCCTGCTTTGGGGCAATCCAACAATTGGGCCGCACGTCCGGACTGTGGGTTTGCCTTGACAGTCGGTCATGTCTTGGCTTGTCAGGTTGGTGGCGGCAAAGGCGCGTGGGGACATGCCGCAGCGCTTCACAGTTGCGGTCGGGCGCTGAACGCGCCGACTGCCCTGCGGTGCTCGGTCTTGCGGCCGCGTCGCGGAACTCGCTGCGTGCGCTGCGCGCACTCCGCTCAGACAGCCGCGACGAGAATGAGGACGAACCGCGC
>JAYVRP010000477.1:0-5942 GCA_043776215.1 Rhodoferax sp.
GCGATGAAGCCGATCTGCGCGGGCGTCCAGTCGCGGTGGGCGCGGTCCACCTGGCGGTAGATGTGGCGGGCATCGATGAACAGCACGGTGTCGGCGCGCCTGGCATGCTTGGACTGGGCCTTGCCTCTGTCCAGAAACCACAGCGTGCAGGGCAGCGTGACGGTGTAGAACATATTGGGGCCGACGGCGACCATCACGTCCACTGCGCGGGCGTTGATGAGTTGTTGCCGCAGCTCCTGCTCGCTGGAGCGGGCATCGGACGCCGAATTGGCCATGACGAAACCGGCGCGGCCTCGTGCATTCAGTGACGAGTAGAAAAGCTGGATCCACAGGTAGTTGGCGTTGTCGGTGCGCGGCAGGCCAAAGGGGAAACGGCGACCCGCACCGACCATGTCCTTGAGCCGCTCCTTGTCCACGGCGTTGACGTTGAAGGGCGGATTGGCCAGCACAAAGTCGAACTGGCCGGTGGCCTTGTGCGGGTCGTCGTAATAGCTGTTGACGTTGCCGCCATGGCGGATGTCGCCTTCGAGGCCATGCACGGCCAGGTTGAGGCGGCAAAGCCGGCCGGTCTCATCGGTCTTTTCCACACCGCAGATGGCCAGCTCGGCGGCGGGGTTCTTCCGGTGCTCGGCAACAAAGCGGGCAGATTGCACGAACATGCCGCCCGAGCCGCAGGCCTGGTCCAGGATGCGGCCGTGAAAGGGCTCGATGATCTCGGTCAGCAGGCGCACGATGGACGACGGCGTGTAGAACTCTCCACCGCCCTGGCCTTCGGTCATGGCGAAGGCACCGAGGAAGTATTCGTAGATGCGGCCGAAGGCGTCGTAGTCCAGGCTGGCCGGAATCTCTGACACCTTCTTGAGCAATTCCTTGAGCAGGGTGCTGGTGAACAGGTTGTAGGTCTTGGGCAGCACACCGGCTAGTTGCGGGTTGTGCTTTTCGATGTCGCGCATGGCGGCGTTGACCTTGCCGCCAATGTCGGCCGCCTCGGGCAGCGTCAGCAGGTAGTCATAACGCGCCTCGGGGCTGAGGTACAGGATGCCTTCGGCATGGTAGGCGGCGGGCTCATCGACCCGGCTGCCGCGCCGCGCGCTGCTACCGGCTGCGGCCAACTTGTTGTGCTGCACGGTGAAGCGCACTTCGGCAAAGCGCAAGAAGATCAGGCCCAGGATGGGGCCGGAATACTCCTGCGGCTTGAGGCCCGAATTGGCGCGGAACTGGTCGGCAGCGTCCCACAGGCGCTTTTCAAGCGTGGTGCTGGCGCTGTCCTTTTCTGAGGGGGCTGTCCATTGCATTCTCTTTGTCTCCCGTGCGGTCTCGCCGGATCATATTTGACGCTGCCAACACGCCGGTTTGCGAAACCGATTTACTCGCCCGGCAACTTGGTCATCCATGGCCTGCCAACCACGCAGGTTCAAATAACCCACGCAAAAATCTGGTCCACGCTGCAGCGACCTGCCAGCGGCGCCCAGCCGCAGTGCCTCAGCTGTGTTTACCCGCGCTCCAGGCCGCCACGCCCGCCTTCTGCGCTGCGCGCGCGGCGACCTCGTCGGGCACCATTTCCAGGGGTGTGGCCATGCTGTCGTTCCACCGGTTGAGAAAACCGAACATCGCCACTACGCCCAGGATTTCCACGATCTGGCCTTCGCTCCAGTAGCTTTGCAATTCGGCGAACAATTCGTCGGTCACCGCGTTCGGCTGGCTCGCCGCAGCGAGCGCAAAATCGAGCGCGGCGCGCTCCGCCGGTGTGTACAGGGGGCTGGACGCGTAGGTCCATACCGCCGCCAGCTTGTCTTCGGACACGCCGAAATTCTGCGCGCCCAGCAGCGTGTGGGCCTGGCAATACAGGCAGCCTCCGGCCTTGCTGGCCAGGTGCCCGATCAGGCGGCGCAGGCCCACGTCGACCTCGCCCGCCGGGTCCATCACGGCGGCGTTGAGTTGCGCAAACGCCTGCACCAGCCGGGGCCTGCGTTGCATGGTCAGCACGCTGTTGGGTGTGAACCCCAGGGTGCCCAGGAAAAAGTCGAAATGCGCCTTGAGTTCGGGCGTGGTATCGGGGCTCAATGGTGGCAGACGGGGCATGGCGGGTCCTTGCAGTGCGGTCGGTCAGGCAAGATACCACGCGCCGCAGGGCACGGCACCATCACACCAGGGGCGGGCCGGCTCGCAACGCTGCATCACCACACGCCGCGGTCAGTTCGGCGCGCCATTCGAGCAGCGCGGGCGCCAGCGTGCACGCGTCCGTGCGCGCGATCAGACTCTGTGCCGCATCCAGCGCCGCGTGTGCTTCTGCGCAAGCTGCGTTACCGCGCAAGCGCAGCGCAGCACGCGCCAGCACGCCCTGGGCGGCGATCTCGTAGTTGGCGCGCAAGGACCGCTGGCACAGGCCGATGGCCTCGATCGCTGCATCACGCGCCTGCGCCAGCGCACCGGCTTGCAGCAAGGCCTCGGCCAGCAGCCAGGCCGACAGACCTGCATGTACCCGGTCCACGCTGCGGTGAACCGCCATCGCGGCCCGGGCAGCGACGACGGCGTCCGCGCTGCGCCCCGCCGCCAGGTGCGCAAAAGCAAAGGCCACCTGCACCCGCGCCTGCAGCATCGCCGGCTCGCCCAGGGTGCGGCAGATCTGCGCGGCCTGTTGCGCGCGCTCCAGTGCCGGCAGCGGCTCACGCCGCAGGTAATGCACCTCAGCGCAGTGGCAGCGGGCGAAGACAGCCAGTTCCCCGACCGGGTCGGCCAGCCGCAGGCTGTCGCCGAAACCGTCCAGCGCCTCGGTCAAGTGCCCCGTCCAGGCCAGGCAATAAGCACGGAACTGCGCCAGGCTGGCCCGGGCGTTGAGGCTGCCCAGGCCTTGACCATTCGGCGTGTCGGCCCCCAGCAGGGCCTGGCACTGCGCCACCAGGTCCAGCGCACCTGCAAAACGCGCGGCAAAACTGTTCAGCAAGACCAGGTTGCCCCAGGCCGTGGCCTGCAACAGCGGGTCGTTGATCGTGCGCAGCTCCGGCTGGATGCTGGCCAGCAAGTCCAGGCAGGTGGCGGTGTCGCCCGTGCTCATTTGGGTCCATCCGTACGCCAGCGAGAGCCGGATGCGGGCCCTCGGGTCACCTGCCGCGTCGGCCAGGGCCTGGCCTTCGTCCAGCAGTTCGCGTGATACCTGCGCATCAACACCCACGCGCTGGCCCAGCGTCAGCAGGCGGGTGCAGGCCGCCAGGCGCAGAGCCAGCGACTCTGGCTCTTGCGCAAGCCCGCGCAACAAGCTGCGCACGCGCTCCCAGTGGTGCATGGCCCAGCCAAAGCCCGGGCAGGCCGGTGACTCGGCCGCCCGCCGGTGCCAGCGCGCGGCCACCAGCGCCTCGCCAGCCTCCTCCCAGTGGTGCGCCAGCAGCGCCGCACGTTCGTCCAGGCGCTGGCCATCCTGCTGCTCGATCACGCGGGCCACGGCAGCGTGGGTGTGGCGGCGCCGCTCGCGCAACTGGCCCTGCAACGCGACCTCCTGCGTCAAGGGATGGCGGAACGTATATTCGGCCACCGGGTAGAGAAGCAGCGCGTGCAGGAAACCGCCGCGTTGCAGCGCCTCCAGTGCGTCTGCCAACTCCTGCGCGCCCAATGCAGCGATGGCATCCAGCACCGGCAGGGCAAACTCCTTGCCTATCACGGCGGCCAGCTGCAACACCTGCTTGTCGCGCTCGGCCAAACGGTCGATACGCGCGGCCAGCACGGCCTGCACCGTGGCCGGCACAGACAGGCGCGCCACCGGTGTCGCCAACCGATAGGCACCGCGTTCGCCGGCGAGTTGCCCCGCTTCGACCAGGGACTGGGTCACCTCCTCGGCAAAAAAAGGGTTACCACCCGTGCGCGCATGGATGTCTTGCGCAAGCGCCGCGATGCTGGCATGGCGGCCCAGCAGCCCATGCACCAGCTCGGCAATCGCCTGCGGGCCGAGGGGTTGCAGATCCACCTGCCGGTACCAGGCCCGGTCGCCCCAGACGACCTGGTACTCGGGGCGAAAATTGAGCAGCAGCAAGCAGCGGCGCTCGGGGCACGCCTGCACGAGTTGCGCGACACACTCCTGGCTGGTGTCGTCGAGCCAGTGCAGGTCCTCCAGCATGAGCACCACTGGTGCCCGTTCACACTCGCAGCGCACGAGCTGGTGCAGCAGAACAAACAGGGCGCGCTGGCGCGCCTGCGGATCACGATCCGGCTGTGGCTGGCGCGCATCCGAGACCCCCAGAAAGTCGAACAGCAGCGGCAACTCTGTGGTCAGGCCCGGGTCGAGCAGCACCATCCGACCGGCAATTTTTTCGCGCGCGCTGCGCGCATCGTCGTGGGCGAGGATGCCGAGCAGCGCGCGCATCAATTCCAGGATCGGCAACAACGGAATATGGCGGCCATGGGCCACGGCCCGGCCCTCGAACACCTGCATGCCGCGCGCGCGGCACAACTCCAGGAACTCGAAACACAAACGGCTTTTGCCGGTGCCGGCCTCGGCCACGACACCAACCGCCTGCCCGTGCCCGGCTGCGACTTCGGCCAGCGCAGCTTCCAGCACCAGCAGGTCGGCGGCACGCCCGACGAAACGCGACAACCCGCGCTGGCGCGACACATCGAAGCGGGTGTGCGCCTCGCCGCGTCCGGCAAGGCGGTGCACCTGCACCGGCTCCGCCACCCCCTTGACGCGGAATTCGCCCAGATCCTCCAGCGCGAAATACCCCTGCACCAGCGCGGCGGTGGCGGCACCGAGATAACAGGTATTGGGTTCGGCCAGGCTCTCCATACGCTGCGCCAGGCCCACCGTGGGGCCCTGGGCGGTGTAGTCCATGCGCAGGTCGTCGCCGATCTTGCCCACCACCACCTCACCGGAGTTGATACCGATGCGGGTCGAGAAACCCACGCCATGCTGGCGCTTGACCTCGGTGGCGTAACGCGCTATCTCGCGCTGCAGGTGCAGCGCCGCGAAACACGCACGTTGTGCGTGGTCCTCGTGCGCAATCGGCGCACCGAACAAGGCCATGATGCCGTCGCCCGTGTACTGGTTGACCGTGCCCTCGAAACGGTGAACACCGTCGCCCAGAATCGCAAAATAGCCCTCCAGAATCTGGTGCCATTGCTCGGGGTCGAGCTGCGCGGCCAGTGCCATCGAGCCCTGCACATCCGCAAACAACACGCTCACCTGCTTGCGTTCACCTTCCAGCGCAGCACGCGACTGCAGGATGCGCTCGCGCAGGTGGCGCGGCGTGTAGTCGCGTGCTGGCTCGGGTCGCAACGGGGTTGCCATGGCCACCGACTGCGTGGGTGTGGATGCTGCGATGGCGGCCAGAATCTTCTTTCGATGCCCGAGTGAAGGCACACCGATCTCGCGCAATTCGTCAGCGGTCAGTTGCGCCAGCAGCGCGAGGTTGATGTCGTGGATCTGGAATACCTCGGCATACTGCGGCAAGCCGATACCTGTCAGCCACCGGGCGATGTCGTAGGTCATGGCCGCACCACCTGCCAGGCAGCCAGCTTGGCCGCCAGCGGCATGCTGGCGTGCGCCGGGCTGGTCGAGGGCAAGCGGTGCAATGCGACGCCGGCAGGCAAGCAAAGTTGCGGCGCCACATGGCGCCGGAACAGGCGCTCGGCAGCCGCCCCGTTAAAGCAGATGCGACGCACGTGCGCGTGCCGCCGCAGGAAACCGGCCAGGTCGTTGGGCACGGTGCTGGCGGGGTCGATCGACGCATCCAGGCTGCCCGGGCGGCGGCAGGCCGCCAGTACATCCCACACCGCGACCTGCCTGTGTATCAGCGCGTGGATACGGTCCGGGTAAGGCAGCGCCGGGTCGAAATCCAGCAGCGCGCCCATGATGGGCCAGAAGGTGTTGTGGGGGTGGGCGTAATACTGCTGCAGCCGCAGGGATGCCACGCCGGGCATGGTGCCCAGCACCAGCACCGTTGCGTCGGGGTCGG
>JAYVRP010000478.1:0-1853 GCA_043776215.1 Rhodoferax sp.
CGGTTGCGTGTGAACCACTGCGAGGTGTCGGCGACCAGCGGCGCCATGGTGGCCGAGGTGCCCAGTAAACCGATCAACACACCATGGGCGAGGCTGAACTGCCACAGGCTGCCGGAAGACCCCGCGACGATGAAACCCAGGCCCAGCCCGGTGGCGCCCACCAGCAAGGTCGCCATCACGCCGAACCGGTCAGCCAGACGCCCCATGAGAATCCCGCCCAGCCCGAACCCGATCAAGGTCGCCGTGTACGGCAGTGACGCCGCACCCCGAACGACACCAAAGTCGCCCTGCACCGCCGGCAGCACCACGGACGGTGCGTACATGCCGACCCCGCCAATCGTCATGGCCAGCAGGGAGGCCAGCAGGCGCACCCAGGCGTAACGGGATTCGACCTGAGATGGTGCAGGCGGATGGCTGCGCATGGCGTCTAGGTCAGACGCTGGTCGCCGGTCGGAGCCCAGCGCGCCAGCGCCTGCACCGTCTGCATGCAGGCCCGCGCCGCCTCGGCCCCCTTGGTCACAAAATGCGCCGCGAAGAAGGCCTGGTGATCGTCACCGGCATGAAAATGGTGCGGCGTGAGCACGACCGACAACACTGGCACATCGGTTTCCAGTTGCACCGCCATCAGGGCGCTGACGACGGCATCGGCCACGAACTCATGGCGGTAGATGCCGCCGTCCACAACGAAGGCGCAACCCGTGATGGCTGCATAGTTGCCAGACCTGGCCAGCCGCTTGGCGAGCAGCGGAATTTCGAACGCGCCGGGCACTTCGATCACGTCGATGGCGTCACCGGCAACACCGAGTTGCTGCATTTGCGCGATGAAGCTGTCGCGCGCCTGGTGCACGATGGCGGCATGCCATTGCGCGTGCAGAAATGCAAATCGTCGGGCTGCGGATGCCACCGGCTGGGCCGTCTGGGTCATGGGTTCACTCCAAAGTGTCCGCAAACCGGCTCACCAGCACCTACGAGACACGCGATGGCCGCATCCAGCGCGCCGCTGCCGCAGGGCACACCCTGCACGCGTAATGCCGCCTCGACACCGGCCAGGCACCCCAGGACCATGGGCGCATTCATGTCTCCCAGGTGCCCGATCCGGAAAACCCGGCCTCCCAGCGACCCGAGGCCACCGGCAATGGCCACCTGGAAACGCTCGCGCGCAAGCGTGCGCAACGCTTCCGGATCGACACCCGGGCTGACGGCGATGGTCGTGACAGAGGTGGAACGCGACTGCGCATCCTGTCCAAAAAAACGCAGCGCACCGCCTTCGCTCCAGCGCGCGACGGCCGCATGCACCATGTCGGCCATCAGCCGATGGCGCGACAACACCTGTTGCGGACCTTCCTGGAAAAACAGCCCGAAAGCCGCCTCCAGGCCCGCCAGCAGCGTCTGCGGTGGTGTGCCACAGTACTTGCGGTACGAGAACTCGCTCTTGCGCAGGCGCCAGTCCCAGTAGAACCGGGGCATCGGGTTGCGCTGGCATACGTCCATGGCGCGGGCATCGGCCGCCGCGAATCCCAGGCCGGGCGGGCACATCAGGCCTTTTTGCGACGCGCCAAGCACCACGTTGACGCCCCAGTCATCCATCGCAAATGGCGCAGCGCCGAGTGATGCCACGACGTCGACCACCAGCAGTGCCGGGTGGCCAGCGGCATCCATCGCGGCGCGTATTGCCCGCACATCGCTGGTCACGCCGCTGGCGGTGTCGGTGTGCACGGCGAATACGGCCACTATGTCATGGGCAGTGTCATCACGCAAAGCCTGTTCGACCACCTGGGGATCAATCGGGTGGCCTTCCACCCACGGCGTGCGGATCACGCGCCCGCCCATGGCTTCGGTCTGCACCGCCCAGC
>JAYVRP010000479.1:0-5912 GCA_043776215.1 Rhodoferax sp.
ATTGGCGTGGCGGACGCCGAGCGTATCGGCCTCAACTACAAGCAGGGGCAGCCGGTGCAGATGTCCACTGCCAATGGTGTCGCCCGTGGCTGGCAGATCCGCTTGTCCTCGGTTCGTGTCAATGACGTCGAAGTTCGTGAGGTCGATGCCGTCGTCACGCCGTACGCAATGCCCTTCGTGCTGCTGGGCAACAGCTACCTGACACGGTTCCAGATGACACGCACCAACGAACAGATGGTTCTCGAAAAGCGCTATTGACGTGAACGTGCAGACCGAAAGCGACTACGAGGATCTGCTGAGTTTGTGGTCCGACCTTGAGGCAGGGCTGGCCATCGTCCTGGGAAGCCCCGACAGCGTCCAGGAGTTCGAGCGTCGAATCTGGCAGTACGACCGCTGGATGCAGGACCTGCTGCAGCGCGATGCGGATGTCGGGCTGTATTTGCTTTTTCAGCTCGCCACCAACTCGCCCGTGGGCTACAGCGCTTCGCACGCGCTGGTGTGCTCCGTGTTGTGCCACCTGATCGCGGTCGAGCTGAACCTGGCACAGGCGGAGCGCGACAGCCTGGTGCATGCCGCACTCACGATGAACATCGGCATGACAGGCCTGCAGGATGAGCTGGCCAACCAAATGGAGCGGCCGACGCCGCATCAGCAGGACGCCATCCGCGCCCACCCGGTCAAAGGCGGCATGATGCTGGCCAATATCGGAATCGTCGACGCACTGTGGCTGGACATCGTGACCAGCCACCACGACGAACAGACCGACAAGGGGGAACTGTGGCAGGTGCCACCGGTCACACGCTTGTCGCGCATCGTGCGGGTCGTCGACCGGTATGGCGCCATGATCAGCCCGCGGAAGTCACGGGCCGGGCGCAGCGCCACCGATTCCGTGCGCTCGATCATCAACGACTCCGGGGACCAGTCCGACCTGATTGGCCATTCGCTGGTGCGCACCGTGGGCCTGTGTCCCCCGGGCACCTATGTGCGACTGGACAATGGAGAAATTGCGGTTGTCATGCGGCGCAGCAACAAGACCAACCACCCGCATGTGGCGATCGTGCTGAACGAAAACGGCGAGTTGTTGCCACAACCCCGGCTGCACCGCACCGCACAGGGCAGCACGCAAATCCGTTCTGCGCTGGCCGCCGCCATCGTGCGCGTGCGGCTCAACCACCATTTGGTGTTGCAGCTGGGCGCCTACGCGGCCCAACAGCCCTGAGTCAGGACTTTTTCGCACCCAGGCGCGATTCAGTTCCCTTGACAAGGCGGCTGATGTTCAGGGCATGCCGCCACAGCAGAAAAAGTGCCATCACCGAGATTGCCAGCAACACGCTCTTTTCGCTGTACCAAGCCACTCCATCGCCAAAGATGTAACAGACCGGCGCAAACAGAGCTGCAACCAGGGACGCCAGGGACGAATAGCGGAAAAACCAGGCAATGATCAGCCAGGTGGCGGCTGTGGCCAGGCCCAGCACCCAGGAAATACCCAACAGCACGCCGAGCGCCGTAGCCACGCCCTTCCCACCCTGGAAGCGAAAGTAGACCGGGAAAAGGTGACCTGCGAATGCGGCCAGCCCGGTCATGGCCAGGGTTCCATCTTCCAGCCCGTAGGGTTTGCCAAACGCCGCGACCATGGCCACGGGCAGCCATCCCTTGGCTGCGTCCAGCAGCAACGTGACGGCGGCTGCGGGCTTGCTGCCCGAGCGCAGGACATTGGTGGCGCCGGGATTTTTACTTCCGTAGGTACGCGGATCGCTGAGCCCCATGACACGACTGACGATGACCGCGAATGACAGGGATCCGATCAGATACGCCGCCAGCGTGGCCAAAAAGGGGAACAGGGGTTTGAATGCTTCCATCGGGATCTCCCGGGCAGTCTTGGTGACGCTGCCCGTGCCCTATTCTGCCAGCGCGCATTGCACCGGCTGCGCCTGGAGCAGACGCACACAGGTGGCGGGGTCGAGTTCGAGCAAGTAACCGCGCCGCCCGCCGTTGACGAGCATGCGCGGCAGTTCCAGCACCGACTGCTCGACATACACCGGCATCACCTTGCGGGTGGCGAACGGCGAGGTGCCTCCGACCAGGTAACCGCTGTGGCGATGGGCGGTATCCGGGGCGCAGGGGGTCACCGCTTTGGCGCCAATCTGGCGCGCCAGGATGCGCGTGCTCACCGTTCGATTGCCGTGCATCAGCACCATCAGAGGCCGGGCACGTTCATCCTGCATGACCAGAGTCTTGACGACACAAAACGGATCCAGGCCGAGCACCTGCGCGCTGTGCAGCGCGCCACCATGCTCCACGTAGTCATATACATGCTCCGTGAATGGCACCTTGTGCTCACGCAGGAACCGGGTAGCCGGCGTCTCCGAGACATGGTCACGGCGCGCCATGGTCCCTGCCAGCCGCACGGGCCTCTTCCTGCAGCCGCAACACCCGCCTCTGCACCTTGCCGGTGGTGGTCATTGGCAACTCGGCCACGAATTCGATCTCCTTGGGGTATTCGTAGGGTGCCAGCTTGCCACGTACGTGTTCCTGCAGGCGCGCCACCAACTCGGCGTCGAAGGCCGCCGCCTGTGGACCGCAATGCGCTCGCGCGTCGGCCACGGCGGGCGCCAAAACCACATAGGCTTTCACGATGGCGCCTCGGGCGCGGTCCGGCCTGGGGACCACGGCGGCGTTGGCAACCGCCGGATGCTTGACAAGGCAGTTCTCGATTTCGCCCGGGCCGATGCGGTAGCCCGCAACCTTGAAGACATCATCCGTGCGGCCGTGGTACCACAGGTAGCCGTCGGCATCGCGCGTGGCCACGTCGCCAGTGCGGCACCAGTCGCCAGTGAACTTGCCGGCCGTGGCGGCTGGATTCTTCCAGTAGCCGAGGAAAAAGATCGGGTCCGGTTGACCATGTACGTCATGGCGGTTCAGGGCGACGTCCCCGGGATCACCCACGCCACACTCCCGGCCGTCATCGTCCAGCACCGCGATCCGGTGCCCCGGGTAAGCCCGGCCCATGCTGCCCGGTCGCGCCGGCCACCCCACGGTGGCCGAAGCTTGTCCATTCATGGCGCAGTTGCCCACGATGTAGTTGATCTCGGTCTGGCCGAACATTTCGTTGACCGTCACGCCCAGTTCCTGCTCGCAGTACGCGAACACAGCGTCTCCGACGGCTTCACCGGCACTCATGATGGCTTGAAGTTGCAGGCGAAACTGCGCCCGTGGCGCCGGATACGACTTCATCATCGCCTTGAGTGCGGTCGGGAAAAGGAACGTGTGGGTGACCGCATGCCTTTGCAGCACTTCAAAGGCAGTCTGCGGCGTAAACCGCCCGTCAAAGGCCACGATCGGCCGGCCGAAATACAGTGTGGGCAACAGAGCATCCATCAGGCCCCCGGTCCAGGCCCAGTCGGCAGGTGACCAGAACACGCTGTGCGAACCGGCGCCGGCATCGGCCGGATCGAATCCGAACCAGTTCTGGCTGCAGACAAATCCGCTCAGGTTGCCGATCAGCGCGCGGTGGGGAATGAGCGCCCCTTTGGGCTGGCCCGTGGTGCCGCTGGTGTAGATCAACACTGCTGCTTCGTCGCCGCGGGTCCGGTGACACGCATAGTCCGCCGATGCCTGCGCCAGCAGCGCCGCGAATCCGGTGTCGCAGCCCTGCAGGCCGTCTCCGACGGAAATGACACTTCGCAGACAGGGGCAACGGCCATGTATCCCGGACAGCCGTTCGACCACCGCCGCATCACAGATGGCGACTACGGCCTCGCTGTCATGCAGCCGGAACTCCAGCGCATCCGGCCCGAACAGCATGGACAGGGGCATGGCCACCGCTCCCATCTGCAGCACCGCGACGTAGGCCACAGCTGTCTCGAAGCGTTGGGGCATCACGATGGCCACCCGGTCGCCTAGCTGCACGCCGAGCACGGTGAGTGCATTGGAGAGCCGGTTGGCGCAGTGCTGCAATTCGGCATAGGAATACACGCAGGGCGCGGCCTCTGGCCGGTCAGCGATCACGGCGATACGGCTTCGCGCGTCAGGCAGCGCGGCCCACCGGCCGCAACACACCTCGGCCATGTTGAACTGCTGTGGCACCTTCCAGCCAAAAGCCTGGTGCATGGCGCGGTAATGGTCCCGCAGCGGCTCCGGGCCTGGCTTGTCATTCAGTTGACTGCGCGACACGGGTTGCCTCCTTATGATCGTGCTAATGTACCAAGTCAAAAGAGCCTCCCGCAGCGAGTTCGTCCCGATCCGCAACCAGAACTACCACGTCTGGACCTGGGGCGAACCGAACCCCGGCGCTGCGCCGCTGGTGCTGGTCCACGGCTGGATGGACGTGGCCGCCTCCTACCAGTTTGTCGTCGACGCGCTGTCGGATGCCTTTATGGAGGGGCGCCATGTGATCGCGCCCGACTGGCGCGGTTACGGTTTGACCACTGGCCCTGCCACCGACAACTACTGGTTTCCCGACTACCTGGCCGACCTGGACCTGTTGCTTGACCACTACGTTGGTGACCAGCCCATCGATCTGGTCGGGCACAGCATGGGAGGCAATGTCGTGATGTATTACGGTGGCATCCGGCCCGAAAGGGTACGCCGGCTGGTGAACCTCGAGGGTTTTGGCGGCCCGGCGTCGCGCGCCGACCAGGCGCCCAAACGGTATGCCAAATGGATGGACCAGCTCAAGACACTGCAACGCGGTGAACTGAACTTGCGCTCGTACAGCACCTCGGCAGGCGTGGCCCGCAGGTTGTCCAAAACCAACCCGCGCCTGGCGCGCGACCAGGCCGGTCAGGACAAGGCACACTGGCTCGCCACCCAGTGGGCGCGGGAAAGTGCGCATGGCCAATGGGAGATTCTGGGTGACCCGGCGCACAAGATTGTCAATGCCCAATTGCTGCGCGTCGACGAGATGCTGGAAATCTATCGCCGGTTGTCGATGCCGGTGCTGGCGGTGGAGGCCAGCGACGACTCGCTCAAGGGCTGGCACAGCGGAAAGTTCACACTGGACGAATACCACCAACGCCTCAAGCTGGTGCCCGACTGCCGCATCGAAGTGGTCCAGGACGCCGGGCACATGCTGCACCACGACCAGCCGCTCGCAGTGGCGCGATTGCTGGAGACGTTTCTGGGCTGACTGCGGCGCGTGAGAAAATGCGCGGCCCGGGCCCCCAAACCCCATCCGTCAAACAACCGCAGGACTCCCCCATGGACGCAGAGCACATCAACCAGATCGGCACGCAACTCTCTTCCCTGAGCGTGCGTACCGAGGATTTACGGAGGTATCTTTGACTACGATGCCAAAGCCGAACGCCTGAGGACAGTCAACGCCTCATTGGAAGACCCCACCGTCTGGAATGAACCCAAGCGAGCCCAGGAACTGGGGCGGGAAAAGAAGGCGCTCGACGGCGTGGTGTTGTCGCTGAACCGGCTCACATCCGAACTGGCGGACAACTCCGAGCTGTATGCCATGAGCAAGGACGAAAGCGACACCGACAGCCTGCTGCACATCGAGTCCGAAACCAGCAAGCTGTCCGCCGAGATCGAGCAGCTCGAATTCCGCCGCATGTTCAACAACCCGGCCGATCCGCTGAATTGCTTCCTCGACATCCAGGCCGGCGCCGGCGGGACCGAAGCCTGCGACTGGGCCAGCATGTTGTTGCGCCAGTACCTGCGATACGCCGAACGCAAGGGTTTCAAGACCCAGATCGAGGACGAATCACCCGGGGATACCGCCGGCATCAAAGGCGCCACGATCAAGATCGAGGGCGAATATGCGTTTGGCCTTCTGCGCACCGAGACCGGCGTGCACCGGCTGGTGCGCAAGAGCCCGTTCGACTCTTCGGGCGGTCGCCACACCAGCTTCGCGAGTGTGTTCGTGTACCCGGAAGTGGACGACTCGATCGAGATCGACATCAACC
>JAYVRP010000480.1:0-5904 GCA_043776215.1 Rhodoferax sp.
GACGAAATCCGCGTCGACGAAGTGGTCGATGGACTCGTCGATCCGACCGCCGACGAACTCGCCGCCGAAGCCGCCGACGAAGAGCCGGACGAAGCCGAGGAGGAAGCGGCGGAAGAAGAGGAAATGAGCGAAGAGGAACAGGCTGCCGTGCAGACCGCCGACCTCCTGCGCCTCAAAGGCGATGCGCTCAAGCGTTTCAATGTCATCCGCAACCTCTACGGCAAGATGCTGCGCGCACTGGCCAAGAACGGACCGCGCAGCAAGGCGTACCTGCAGGCGCGCGACCAGATTTCGAACGAGCTGATGAACATCCGCTTCGGCGCGAAGCAGGTCGAAGCGCTGTGCGACGGTTTGCGCAAGCTCGTCGAGCGCGTGCGCAGCCACGAGCGCGAGATCATGGACCTTTCGGTCAACAAAGCGAAGATGCCGCGCCAGCATTTCATCAAGGAATTCCCGGGCAAGGAAAGCAACCTGCGTTGGGCGGCGGGCGAAATCTCGGCGAGCAAGCCGTGGAGCAGCACGCTCGAGCGTTTCGAGCCGGCGATCGTCGAGCAGCAACAAAAGCTGCTCGACCTGCAGAAAAAAGTCGGCATTCCGATCAAGGACCTGAAGGAAATCAACCGCCAGATGTCGACCGGCGAAGCGAAGGCGCGCCGCGCCAAGCGCGAGATGACGGAGGCCAACCTGCGCCTCGTGATTTCAATCGCGAAGAAGTACACCAACCGCGGCCTGCAGTTCCTCGACCTGATCCAGGAAGGCAACATCGGCCTGATGAAGGCGGTGGACAAGTTCGAATATCGCCGCGGCTACAAGTTCTCGACCTACGCGACGTGGTGGATCCGCCAGGCCATCACCCGTTCGATCGCCGACCAGGCGCGCACCATCCGTATTCCGGTGCACATGATCGAAACCATCAACAAGATGAACCGCATCAGTCGCCAGCATCTGCAGGAGTTCGGCTTCGAGCCCGATGCCAGCGTGCTGGCCGAGCGCATGGAGATCCCGGAGGACAAGATCCGCAAGATCATGAAGATCGCCAAGGAACCGATCTCGATGGAAACCCCCATCGGCGACGACGACGACTCCCACCTGGGCGACTTCATTGAAGACAGCGCCAACACCGCCCCCATGGAAGCCGCCATGCAGGCCGGCCTGCGCGACGTGGTGAAGGACATCCTGGACAGCCTCACCCCGCGCGAAGCCAAGGTGCTGCGTATGCGTTTCGGCATCGAGATGACCAGCGACCACACGCTGGAAGAGGTGGGCAAGCAGTTCGACGTGACCCGTGAACGCATCCGCCAGATCGAGGCCAAGGCGCTGCGCAAGCTCAAGCACCCGAGCCGCTCGGACAAGCTGCGCAGCTTTACCGACACCCTGTAGGCAAAGCGCAGACCATCCCCTATCCTGTGCGTTTCGTACGGAACAGGGGTTGGAAATGGCCATTCACAGCGTAGGCCTCGACGAGGGGCGCAGCAGCCTGCCCAAGCTCGCGGCGATGGCCCATGCCGGGCAAAGCAGCCTGCTGACGAAACACGGCATACCCTACGCTGCCATCGTGTCGCCCGACATGCTCATAAAAGCGCGCCGCAAACCTGGCTTCCTGGCCCTGCGCGGCACGGGTGCGGGCCTGTGGGGCGGGTCGGTCGTCGAACACGTGGCGCGGTTGCGGGATGAATGGAAGTAAGGGTGTCGAGCCGCAATCCGGCGGGCAGCAAGGCGCCCAGGGCGGCGCTAGCTACAGGGCCACTATGGGGTGGCTTGCACGAAGGCGATCAGGTCGTCGTCGACACTGCGCCGCTCATCTACCTGCGGGTGGATCACCCTCAATTCGCCTCCGCGTTTGTGGGCCTGTTCGAGGCCGGTGAGCGAGGCCAGGTTCAGATTGCCGTGTCCACCATCAGCCTGGCAGAGGTTCTGGTTGGCCCGATGAGGCACCGACAGGATGCATTGGCCAAGCGTTATGAAAGAGCACTTGGCCGTTTTGAACTGATACCAGTGTCGACAGAAATTGCGGCGACCGGCGCCAGACTTCGAGCAAGCCTCGGCCTGCAACTACCCGACGCCCTTCAGGCCGCCACCGCACTGGAGATTGGCGCGGTGGCGCTGGTGACACATAACCGGGATTTCTCGAAGTTGCAGGGACTGCGGGTCTTGTTCGGGAAACCCTGAGCACCTCCGAAGGCATCAGTCTGCCGGCTCCCGCAGCTGCAACCCGGTCGCCGTGTTGGAAATCAAGAAGTATTCCATGGTGCGCCGTGGCAATGGCACGCATGGCGGCCAACTAGCCCTGCAGGTACAGTTGCTCCAGCCGCTTCTGCTCCGCCGCGCCGACGTGCAGTTGCCGCGCCAGGTATTGCCTCACGCCGCCGAAGTCGGTATCCACGGCCTCGAGTGCGGCATCGAGAAAACCTTCCTGCACCCGCCACAGCACCTGGCGCACCTCCGGCGACAGCAGGCTATCGACGGGCTGCGGCATGCGGTAGTGGGTGTTGGTCAACAGGTAGTCCTGCATTACCTCCGGCCGCGGAACACCCAGTGCGAGCAGGACCATGGCCGCCGCAAATCCGGTGCGGTCCTTGCCGGCTGTGCAATGGAACACCAGCGGTGCATCACTTTGCAGCAGCAACGCGAACAACTCGGCGTACTGCTCCGCGTTGCGGTGCACGAACTCATGGTAGGTCTGCTCCATCAGGCGCACCGTATCTTGCGGTGTCAGGTGGCGGCCGTCGTCCATCAGGTCTTTCATGCCCTGCACCACGCTGGGCTCGATGGCCAGCGAATGCACGGTCACGCCAGGCATGGCGCACACCTGCTCCGCGCGCTCCTGCGGCCCCCGGAAATCGCAGACGCGCGCCAGGCCAAGGGCTGACAGCGTGCCGATGTCGTCAGGCGTGAGCGCGCCCAGGTGGTCGGACCGGAAGATCTTGCGCCAGCGTACTGTGCGGCCCGCATCACCCACATAACCACCGAGGTCGCGGAAATTGGACGTGCCGGTCAAGGGGAGGACGCGGGAAGGAGTTTGCATGGGGAGTTGCTCAGGGGGAAAGCGTTTGAATTTACAGCAAGGCGCGCGCCAGAGTCGTCACCAACCGGACGCCGTACCATCGGAACCCATGTACTCGCACCCTTCTGCCGCCAACCGGCGCGGCATCCTCGCCATGACATTGTCCATGGCGGGCTTCATCGTCAACGATGCATTGGTCAAGCATGTCGGCCAGACACTGCCTGCGGCGCAGCTGATCTGCGTGCGCGGGCTGATGGCGACTGTGCTTTTACTGGTCGTTGCCCATACCATGGGCTTGCTCCGGCCCGCATTGCGCTCCAATTGTGGCGCGCGGCCCGCGATGCTGCATCCGGCCGTGATTTGGCGCTCCGCGCTGGACGCATTGGCCACGATGGCCTACCTGAACTCCCTGTTCCACCTGCCGATTGCCAACGCCACCGCCATCAACATGGCGTCGCCGTTGTTCCTGACCTTGGTTGCCGTCGTGCGCTGGCACGAGCACGTCGGCGCGGTCCGCTGGCTGGCCATCGCGGCGGGGTTCACGGGTGTGCTGCTGGTTGTGCAACCTGCGGCAGATGCGTTCAACGCCTGGGCGCTGGTGTGTCTGCTGGCCACCGTGTTGCATACGGCGCGCGACCTCGTCACACGGGGTATCCCGCCAGCGGTGCCGTCGGTGCTGGTGACTCTTGCCACGGCCTGCGCGGTCACGCTGCTCTCGGGCCTGTGGGCCACGCTGCATGGTTGGCAAGCCATCAGCCTGATGCAACTCGGTCAGTTGGCAGCGGCCAGTGTGTTCCTGAGCGCAGGTTATTACTTCGTGATCGTCGGCATGCGTGCCGGCGACATGAGTGTGATCACGCCGTTTCGTTACTCCGGCTTGCTGTTTGCGCTGGTGCTGGGCTGGGCCGTGTGGGGCGACATCCCGAATGTGCTGGCCTGGGGCGGCATTGTGCTGCTGGTGGGTGCGGGGGTGTTCATGTTGCGCACCCAGCGCTGAGCCTGCGGCACCTTGGCCGGGTTGCCTTTGACGCAGGCCACCCACTGCTTGACGTTGTTCGCCCGAACGTTGGGGTGCACATTGAACGCAAGTTCGTAACGCGAGCCGAGAATGATCGGCTCGAAATCCCTGAACACATCGACACGCAGGTCCTTGTTGTTACTGACACGGCAAGACTAGCGGCCGGTGTCCTGTACCGCAGCGTCGCGCAACTCGCGCTTGAGCACCTTGCCCACCGGGCTGCGCGGCAAGGCATCCACCAGCCGCAGGCGCTCCGGCAGCTTGTAGACGGCAATCTTCATGCTGCGCAAATAGGTGACCAGTTCTTCCAGCGTGACCGGCAACGCAGGGTCGCGCAGTGCCACCACGGCACAGACGATCTCACCCAGCCGCTGGTCGGGCACGCCGATCACTGCAGCCTCGCGCACGCGGGGGTGTCCATCGATCAGGGTCTCGATCTCGACCGGCGAGATCTTCACTCCGCCACGGTTCACTACATCCTTGGTGCGCGCCAGGTATCGGTAGTAGCGTGGCACCGGTCCATCCCCCGCGATTTCGAACGTGTCGCCGGTCCGGTACCAGCCCTGCTCGTCGAAAGCGCGCCTGGTCTGCGCCTCATCGTTCCAGTAGCCACTGAACACCAAGGGTCCCCGCAGGCGCAGTTCCCCAGGGGTGCCAGGGGCGATGATCTCGGATCCGGTTTCGGGGTCGACCAGCCTCGTTTCCTGGATACCTGCCACCCAGGATGGCCATGGGATGCCAGCGACGCCGAAGCGCGGCAAGTACTCTGAACGTGCCTCTGCGTCTGGCACGTCGCGCGCGCTGCCGAACAACGCGCAGCCTTCCGACGAGCCGAACGAGTTCCACACCGATATACCGTAGAGCTCTTGCAGCCCGCGAATCATCCACGGCGACAGGGGCGCGGAACCGGAGCCGACACTGTGCAACGAGGACAGGTCGTACTTGCTGCGCAGCGCATCGTTTTGCACCAGCTGGTTGAGGACGGCCGGCGGTGCCACGGTGTAGGCCACGCGCTCGGCGGCAATCTGGCTCAGGAAGATTTCCAGGTCAAATGGCTGGTGCTGCACCAAAACGCCGCGCTTGAGGAGCCAAGGGAAGAACATGCCGCCCAGCGAGCCAACGTGTGTCATCGGGAAAGGGTTGAGCAGCACCTGGCCGTCGCCGAGCTCGCCGGCCTCCGCGCAGGCAATGCCCGCGCAGACCCAGTAGTTGTGCGTCTTGGGAACCCCCTTGGGCCGGGCTTCGGTGCCGGAGGTCCAGGTGATGGTGAAGACCTCGTTGGCGTCGATCGCCGCGGCGTGACTTCGCGCGGCGATAGCTGCACGGTCGGCTGTGCCATGGTCGAGGTCGTCGAGCTGCTCGAACTCGGTGGACCTGCCGCTTGCCCAGGTTTGCGTTCCCCACAGCAGCACATGTTCCAGCGATGTCAGCTGGCGCCGCAGCGCCAGAGCCATCGCACCATGGTCATGCCCTTTGATCTGCGCAAACGTCACCAGCGTGCGGGCCCCGACGAAAGGCAGCAGGTCGCTCAGTTCGTGTTCACGGTACTGGATCGGGAACGGGCTCAGGATCAGTCCCAGGCGCGCTGCCGCGAGGTAGACCACGGCCAGCTCGACGCAGTTGGGCAACTGCACCGCAACAATGTCATCCTTGCGCAGGCCCAGCGCCATGAAACGGGCGCACAGGCGGTCCACCCGTTCGTCCAGTTCCAGCCAGCTGAGCCGCATGGGTGCGATGCCGGTCATTGCCGCCTTGTCTGGCGGGTCGACGATTGCCAGCCGGCCACGCGCGCTGATGACGGCGCAACGGAACAGATCGTCGACGGTCGTGGTGCCCCAGGCGCCCTGGCGGGTGAATTCGCGCACCGTGTCGGCAGAATACG
>JAYVRP010000481.1:0-1843 GCA_043776215.1 Rhodoferax sp.
GCAGGTTTGCCGCGCTGATCTTTTTGATCCGTGACATGTCCTTGCGCTCGGTCGGTCCGAACTTGGCGAAATCCACCTTCGGCCAGGGCAGCAAGCCCAACGCCGCGCCTTCATTGCCGCCCGAGCCGCTCCCAGCCTTTGCCTGTGTCGCGACAGCTGATTTGGTCTGTGCTGTGCCGCCCATCACGGCGCGCGTGAATCCTTGCACATCGGCTTCGGTGATGCGCCCCTTGAGGCCGCTCCCCTTGACCTCTTCCAGCGGGACGCCCAATTGACGCGCGAAACGGCGCACCGATGGCGACGCATGTGGCAGGCTGGCGCTGGGTGCAAACGTCGGGTTGTGCGCATCCACCACAGTGGCTGGTGGCACCACTGGTGGGGTGGCTGGCGCCTGGGTTGGCACAGCGGCGGCGGCCGGCAGGCCGGGAGAACTACCCGCCAGCCCCGGTGTGGTCGAAGCCACCGTGGCTGCGGTTGAGGTGTTTTCGAGCACGGCCAGCAAGTCGCCGATATTCACCTTGTCCCCGACCTTGACTTTCAACTCCAGGATCACCCCTGCGGCACTGGACGGAATCTCCATCGACGCCTTGTCCGACTCCACGGTGACGAGCGATTGCTCACGCTTGACCGTGTCGCCCGTCTTCACCATGACCTCAATCACCGTCACGTCCTTGAAGTCTCCAATGTCTGGCACCAGTACGGACAAGCGCTCAGTGGAGGCCGGTGCGGCGACCGCGAAGGTGCCTGCAGCAGTTACCGCTGGACCGCCGTCCGCAGAAGCCACCGGCGCCGCAACCACACTTGTCGCCGGATCAGTGATGGCATTGGCGCCAGCTGCCACGTCCAGAACCAGCACGACCGAGCCCTGCCGGACCTTGTCGCCAATCTGGACCTTGAGCTGCTTGACGACACCCGCGTGGCTCGATGGAATCTCCATGGATGCCTTGTCTGACTCGACCGTGATCAGCGACTGCTCCGGTTTGACGGTATCGCCGGGTTGCACCAGCAGTTCGATGACTGCCACCTCATCAAAGTCCCCGATATCAGGAACGCAAATATCAATCGACGCCATAGTGTTATCTCCGGATTCGTTGTTGCACCGGCCGGGCGTCTGCAACGACGCCACCGCACGGCCCCAGCTTCAAGTGCCCTACGCGTACAGCGGGTTGACCTTGTCAGCGTCGATGCCATATTGCGCGATGGCCTTGGCCACCACCGCAGTGGCAACGGCGCCATCCTCGCTGAGCGCTTTCAAGGCCGCGACAACGATGTAATGCCGGTTGACTTCAAAGTGTTCACGCAGCTTGCTCCGGAAATCGCTGCGGCCGAAGCCGTCGGTTCCGAGGACTTTGTAGGTGCGGCCTTTCGGAACGAACGGCCGGATCTGTTCCGCATAGGCCTTCATATAGTCAGTGGATGCGACCACCGGTCCGGCGTGACCGGCGAGTTGCTGGGCTGCGAAGGGCAGGCGCGCCGGCTGGGTCGGATGCAGGAGGTTGTACCGTTCGCAATCCTGGCCGTCCCGCGCCAGCTCGTTGAAGCTGGGGCAGCTCCAGACGTCCGCGTCGACATTCCACTCATTGGCCAGCAGGGCCTGTGCCGCGAGCGACTCGCGCAGAATAGTGCCCGATCCCAGCAGCTGGACCCTGGGCCGGCTCGTTGCGGCCTCGCTTTCCACCACCGGTGCTGCCTTGCACAGGTACATGCCCTTGATGATCTGGTCTTCCGTACCGGGCATGAGCCCGGGCATGGCGTAGTTTTCGTTCAGCAACGTCAGGTAGTAATAGACGTTTTCCTGCCTCTCCACCATGCGCTTGAGACCATGGTGCAGGATGACACCGAC
>JAYVRP010000482.1:0-22523 GCA_043776215.1 Rhodoferax sp.
CAGCGCCAGCCGCTTGCTGGCGCCTGACGAGCGGGCCCGGTGGCCGCTGGCAGGCGCGTTGTTCCGCATCGACGGCCTCGGTGCGCGCGGCATGGCCGAACCCTTCTTTGGAGCCCACTGACGGGCGCAGAATCGACCCATGCCAACCGTCCTCATCACCGGGTGCGACAGCGGCCTGGGCCGCGAATTCGCGCTGCAATATGCACAAGCCGGTTATGCGGTGTGGGCCACTTACCGCGATATGGAAAACGTCTTGCCCACGCAGCCAGGCCTGCGGCATTGCGCGCTCGACGTGACCGACATCGCGCAGTTCGCGGTGCTGAAAGAGACACTGGGAGACACGCCGATTGATGTGCTGATATCCAATGCCGGGATCGGCCTGGACAACGCTGCACTGGAAACGCTGGACATCGGGTACGTGCAGCGCATGCTCGCCACCAATACGGTCGGTCCGCTCAGGCTGGTTCAAACACTGGTCGACAACGTGGCCACCAGCGCGCAGCGGCGCATCGTTTTCGTGAGTAGCCGCATGGGGTCGATTGCCTTGAATCTCTCGGGCGGGCATTATGGCTACCGGGCCAGCAAGGCGGCGCTCAACGCGATCGGCCGCAGCCTGGCCATTGACTTGTTCCGGCGTGGCATCACGCTGGCCATGGTCCACCCGGGTTCGGTGAGCACGGCCGGGGGTAATCCGCAGGCCCCGCTGAGCGCAATGCAAAGCGTGCAGGCCATGCGCGCGACCATCGCCCAACTGGGCAACCACGAGACCGGTGTCTTTTGTACCTACAACGGCCAGCCTCTGCCATGGTGAGCCATCCTCCACCCCCTGCAGGCGCCCACCATGAACACTGACCAGAGCATGCGACAGCCCGCCACCCGCGTCGCCTTGGCGGGCTTCGGTGCGTGGGGGCAGATGCATGCCCGCGCCATCGCGGCGATGGACGGCGTCGACGTCGTGGCGGTGCTGGTGCGCAGCGAGGCGTCACGCCTGGCCGCAGCCCGGATGCTGCCAGGCGCCAGGATGTACGACGACTACGCGCAGATGCTGGCGGCCTCCGATGTGGACGTGGTTAACGTGGTGCTGCCCAACCATGCCCATGCGCAAGCAGCAATCGACGCCTTGCATGCCGGCAAACACGTGGTGCTCGAAAAACCGATGGGCCTAAGTGTGCCTGAGTGCGACGCGGTCGCCGCAGCGTCGCGCAGCACCGCTCGCCTGGTGGCGGTGAACCTGGAGCTGCGGGTGTCCAGACAATGGGGCGCCGTGCACGACATGGTGGCGCGCGGTGACTTCGGCGATCTGCGCTACCAGCACCTGTCACTGTTTCGCAGGCCCTTCAAGACCGGCTCCGACGGATGGCGCTACGACCGTGCGCGCGTGGGCTCCTGGGTGCTGGAGGAACTGGTGCATTTCATCGACCTGGTGCTGTGGTACGGCGAAGGGCAGGGCGCGCCATGCAAGGTCATGGCCTTCGGTGGTGACCCAGCGTCCGGGCTCAGCGACCATTTCAGCGTGGTGCTGGAGTGGCGCACCGGGGCGACGGCGATTCTCAACCAGTGCCTGGGCGGGTTCGAGCACCATACCGTGCTCGAACTGGCCGGCAGTGCCGGTGCGCTGCGCACCTGGTGGGGCGGCACCATGGACCGCACCTTGACCCCGACTTTCGAGATGAAGCGGCGCTGCGGTGATAACGAGGTCGAAACCATTCATGTGCCCGTATCGGGCGAAGTGTTCGAGCTCGAAGAACATCTTCGCCAGGCTTATGCCGGGTTCCTCGCAGGCCATTCGGTGATGCCACCGGAGACGGCGCGCCTGAGCGTGGCCGTGTCGTTGGCCGCGGAGCGCTCGTGGCGCGAGGGATGCGCAGTGCTGCTCGACTCTGCGGCAAGCGGATGATTACATCGGCTGCGCCATCTGCCGGACCGCTGTACGGGTACCCTGTGCTGACCATTGATAGCCGAAAACTGTGACGCATCCTGAGTCAAATTCCACCGTTGCACCGGCCAAAGGTCCCCGCCCTGCACGTCCGTCGCTCCAGCATATTCCCAGCACGGGCGACCTGCCACTGGTGAGCGAGGCGCGTTTTCTCTCGAACACGCTGACTTTCGCCCAAGGCGTGGAAGCCCGCTGCGGCCCGGTATCGCGCGGCTGGTGGATGTTCCGGCAATCGGTGTACCTGATGTCGGCCGAATCCAACGAGGTCGTGCTGTTTGACCGCGAGGGCCGCTTCTCGGCCAAGAAGGGCTGGGAGCGCGTACTGGCCGAGCTGTTTCCGCGCGGCCTGATGTTGCGCGATGCGCAGGACCATCGCTGGCACCGGCGCCTCATGTTGCCGGCTTTTCGCAAGGATGCACTGGCGCTGTACCTCGAACGGATGCAGCCGCGGATCGACGCGGCCGTTGGCGAATGGTCCACGCGCCGGAACATGGCTTTTTACCCGGCCATCAAGCGTCTCACTCTGGCCATTGCCGCCGATCTGTTCATGGGCGCGGAGCTCGATACCGAGATCGAGACCATCAGCCGCGACTTCACCGACCTGGTGGCGGCATCGGTGGCTGTGGTCCGACTCCCGGTGGTCGGCCGCACCTATGCACGCGGGGTACAGGCGCGCGCACGCCTGGCACAGTTCGTCCGCACCCGTATTGCCGCGCGCCGCTCAGGCCACGGAACCGACCTGTTCACGCAACTCTGCCATGCCTGCGACGAACAGGGTCAGCAATACAGCGACGAGGAGATCGTCGACCACCTGATATTCCTGATGATGGCCGCGCACGACACGACCACCAGCGCCATCACGACCATGGTCTATGCGATGGCACGCCATCCGCGGTGGCAGGAGCGGCTGCGCGCTGAGGCACACACAGCCGCAGGCACGGTGCGCGCTGCGGGGCGCAGCGCCGCCACACTGGACGACCTGGCCACGATGACCGAGACCGAATGGGTATTCAAGGAGGCATTGCGGCTGTACCAGCCGCTGCCCACCATCGCGCGGCGCGCGCTGGTCGAGGTCGAGATCCATGGCTTCCGCATCCCGGCGGGTACACCCGTGGCGGTGTTCCCGATCCAGGTGCATCGCAGCCCACGCTGGTGGAGCGAGCCCGAGCGCTTTGATCCGGAGCGCTTCTCGCCTGCGCGCGCCGAACATCGCCGCCATCCGTTCGCGTGGGCGCCCTTCGGTGGCGGTGCGCACATGTGCCTGGGCCTGCATTTCGCCGAGATGCAGGTCAAGGCCGTTTTGCTCAGCATGCTCGGAAAACTGCAATGGAACGTGCCAGAGGCCTACACGCCGCGTTATGCCTACGCCCCGATCGCCAGGCCACGCGACGGCCTGCCGATCAGCGTGCGGCCGTTACCCTGAGCAACGGACGGGCGGAGCTTATTGGCACGCCATGGCCGCGGCCCGGTGCGGGTTTATGAGCGCTCGTTGTTACGGCGCGGTCTTCCGAAAAGTTTCGAAGAGTTACTCGCTGGTTCAACTCAATACCTTACAGTTCATACGATTACTATTTGGTATATATTTCGCCTGCGCCACATTTTTGGCGGATGTACTGTCTCAGTACTTTTTCCAGGAAACTCTCATGAAAAACACCCTCATCGCTTCCGTGCTCTCCCTTGGTGTCGCCTTTTCGGCCCAAGCCAAGGACATCGTTGACACCGCCGTCGGCGCTGGCAATTTCAAAACCCTGGCAGCTGCCCTTGGCGCCGCTGGCCTTGTGGACACGTTGAAAGGCAAAGGCCCGTTCACCGTGTTTGCGCCCACCGACGCAGCATTTGCCAAGATTCCGAAGGCTGATCTGGACGCCCTGTTGAAAGACAAGGCCAAGCTAACCGCTGTGCTGACCTACCACGTGGTGTCCGGCAAGGTCATGGCCGCTGACGTAAAGGCTGGCAAGGTAAAAACCGTGCAAGGCTCCGAGCTGACCGTGGCCACCATGGGTGGTGTGACGGTGGACAACGCCAAAGTGACCTCGACCGACATCGTCGCGGACAACGGTGTGATTCACGTGATCGACACCGTGATCATTCCGAAATGAGGATGCAGCCCAGGTAACTGGGGACTGCACAAGCAAAAATGGCGGCAGGGTTTTCCTTGCCGCCATTTTTTCTGCCGAACTGACTATCGAATGCATAGTTTCTGGAGTATTTCGGAAGAGGGCAGGTGCCCGACCACCGGCACACCAGCCGGTTGCAGAACAGCACGCTGTACCGCGCAAAAGGCCTGAGCTGCACTACCTCCCGAAAACTCGCCGCGACAAAAACTCCACAGATGCAGAGATACAGGACGCGTCAGCTCCCGGAGTCATCGTCCGTCTCGCCATCTTCGTGCCTGCAGGATGCGCCGGTGCCCGCATAGAACTGCTCGTAGATGGCATGGTTGCCATCGAAACGCATGAACGCTGCAGAGCGATTCCTCAGCTCGCTAAAGCTGATCGGCCTGACGTTCCGGAGATTCCGCGCCTTTGTCTGGCCGGTTGCGAGGCCAATCGTCCCCAGGATGTTGGGCGAAAACGCAGCTCCGGTCGCAGCCAGTTCACCCACGATCAATTCGATCTTTCCGCTGGCGTAAACCGCTACCTGCAGGGTGTTGGGCGCCGTCGTGCCAACCGAGGGAACCCCCTTGTAGGTCACGATGACACGGCTGTTGGCGGTGTCGAAGTAACCAAAGACCCCACCACCCACAGCGGCTGCAGCGCTGTCGAGGTTCTTCATCAGTGCGCCGATCGTGAACCGATTGCTCAGCAGCAGCTGGCCCCGCGTGTACCAGGGCGAGCCGTTGTCGTCGATGCCACCGATATCCGAGGCGGTTCTGGCCGTGATCGCACCGTCCTCGTTCACGATCAGCGTGCTGATCCGCTCGGCAAGGCCTGGTACTGGAAATGAAAAACCGGGGTAGCTCAGGTACACGCTCGCATCGTTCTTCGCATTGAGCTTGGTGGCTCCCTGATCGTAGAGCGCCGCGCCGGATTTCACGCTCACCACATAGCCTTCCTGGCCCTGCGGGGTGAACGTGATCTTGTCGCCTGATTGCAGGTCGATCGGATGCGCCTCCACTTTTTGACAATTCCTGACCAGATCGACCAATGGATTGGTTCGTTGGTTGGCGGCTGAATTGGTCAGGTAACGGGAGTAGCTGTTTTCTTTTTTCAGCGTCTTGTTGAAGAAAGACACGGCGTACCAGTTGGTCAGCCGCGTCGTCTCGACCAGGGAGATCTCCGGTTTCAGAGGCATCAAGGGTGCCAGCTCGTTCTTGACCGTCACGATATCCGACGGGCCGAAAAACACCGATTTCAACTGGTCGTCGCTGATGCCTTCAAACACCGATGCATCGCAGTACTCGTACACGCCCGATTCGCGCGAACCCGTGTAGCTGAAGTAGAACGTGGCGTCGAAGATGAAGTTGGCAATCTCCGATGCAGTCAATGCGCCAGGTATGTACCACATTGTGTTCGCGCCCGGCTTGATCGTGACCATGGAATTATGGAAGTCCTGGCACCAGCTAGTCTGATAACCTGCTGTGTGGTGGCTGAGGCCGGCCACGTCCACCAGGTACTTCTGGCGACTGCCAGTGAACTGGTTGAAGTTGTTGTAAGCGATGCCCATGTCGTTCCCGAAGAACAGCAGGGGAACCTTCGCATTCGCGTAGTCGGCCGCATTCAGGAGCAAGCCGTAATTGGTGCCGGCCCCCATGAATGCTGCCTTGACGCGTGTGTCCGCAGGCAGCCCGGCCGAGCTGATGCCCGTGACCGTGGCCAGGCTCGTCTGCCCGCCCAAAGAGTAGCCCAGCACACCGATCTTGTCGGCGTCGATGCGCTTGGAAAACGCGATTCCCGTGCGCTGATCGACGGTGCCCTGCAGCATCGCGTCGATGACGAAGCGGACATCCTTGGAGCGTTGGGCGATCAAGTCGGTGGTGCCCAGACGTGGATTGAGGCCGATCTGCAGGGCAGGGATGTAACTCTTGATGAAGTTTGCCTGGTACCAGGCATCGTTGTTGCCGGTATGTTCGATCGAGGCGACCACGTAACCATGGCTGGCCAGGGTCTCCAGCGTGTCGGGCATGTTTTTGGCCGACGAGACCAGGTTTCCGTGCGAGGCAACCAGCAGGGGGAACGCTGCCCTGGCCAGCGGCGCGTTGTTTGACACCGGATTGAATGACAAGCTGCCGAGCGCTGTCAGCGCCGGAAGATCCGGCAGTCCCGGGTACACGGCGCCGCCCGTATTCTGGTTGTAAAGCGGGTTGTTCCAGGTGTACCGGATGTGGTCCGTGGTCATGACCGTCGTCGGATACCAGATGTCCAGGTAAAGAAATCTGCCTGCAGCAGTGGTGGCCGGAGATGAGCCGTCCAGGTTGCGGGAAGGATCGGCGACCACAACGGTCGTGTGCCCGATACCGTAACGGCCCGCCTGTTCCGGTGGGTAGAACTTGTCCCCCTGCTCTTTCGAAAACACCGTGGCCGCCCCTGCCAGCAAGGCGCCAATCAGCACGGCCCGCGCGACGCGAGGTAAGCTGCTTTCGCGAGATGTCTCAGTTTGCATCAATGTTCTCCATGGTTGATATTGGGATGCACGCACTGGCGATTTCCCCAAGACCCGGGCCGAGCGGTCACCCGGGTTCATGAAAGCGCTGCCATGGCGTCGCCCGATGGTATTTCAATTTCGGATGTCCCAATGCGACCGATGCGCCGGCCGTCGGCCGCCGCCGTCCAGGGATCCATGTGCGTGGTGTCGTTGGACCGTCGCAACTGCCAGGTGTTTCCGTGCACGACGATGGTGTGCGGCGGGCAGTTGTCCGCCTACCCGATCCCTGACGCGGTAGCGCAAGGCTCTGGCTGGCGCCTCGCGCAGCGCCGAACTGTCCTGGCGAGGGTTTGCAGCCATGTTTTCCAACCCGGTTCGGCCGGATAATTTACGACTACCCACCGTCGAGAGCCATTCCAGGTGCGCCTGAAGTACAAGATCCTGCTGCTTGCCGTTGTGCCCCTGCTGGTCTCGCTGGCGCTGATCGCATGGGCCGTGCAGCTGGAGCAGGGCAGCCTGGCCGAGCGCCGGCGCCTGCAGCTGCGCACCGCGTTCATCAGCGCCAAGGAGGGCGAACTGCGCCATTACGTGGCGCTCGCCTTGAGCACCATCAGCCCCTTGTACAACCTCGGGCGTGACGATCAGGACATCAAGCAGCAGGTAATGGACCGCCTGGCCAAGCTCGACTATGGACCCGACGGGTACTTCTTCCTCTACAACATGGAGGGTGTCAACCTGATGCATCCGCGCCAGCCCGAATTGGTCGGGCGCAACCTGGTCGACGTGCGCGACGCGGGGGGCGAGCCGACGATACGCATGCTGCTCGAACGCGCCCGCTCCGGGGGCGGTTTCGTGGTCTACCACTGGCGCAAGCCGTCCTCGCAGCTGGAGGCGCCCAAACTCGGCTACGTCACGGTGCTGGAGCGGTGGGGCTGGATGATCGGCACCGGGCTGTACCTGGATGACATCGACGAGTTCATGCGCCAGCTCGACGATGAACTCGAGCGCAACACCCACTCGACCCTGCTCTGGATCGCCGGCGCGGGCGGACTCGGCGTGGCATTGATCTTTGCCTGCGCGCTGGTGCTGAGCTTCAGCGAGCACAAGGTGAGTGGCGCCAAGCTCGCGCTGCTGGCGCGCAAGGTCGTCAGCTCGCAGGAGGAAGAGCGCGCCTACCTGTCCCGTGAATTGCACGACGGCACCGGTCAGACACTGGTGGCGATCAAGTTGCTGATCGAGTCCGCACTCAACCGCAACGGCAGCACCAACGACGGCGTGCGCGCACCACTGGCGCGCGCGGTGGAGCGGCTCACCGAAGCGCTGCTGGACGTTCGACGCATGTCGCACCGGCTGCGGCCGGTGATGCTCGACACGCTGGGTCTGCCCGCTGCGTTGCACAACCTGGGTGAGGAGACCTGCGGCCAGGCCGGGATTGCGTTCACGATGGAGGTCGAAGGCGAGCCGCAGGAACTTCCCGACGACGTCAAGACGGTGTTGTTCCGGATTACCCAGGAGGCGCTGACCAACATCCGCAAACACGCGGTCAGCGCGCAGGTCAGCCTGCGCCTGACGTTCGGCAACAAGGGCTTGCAGCTGGGCATCCATGACGATGGCAAGGGTTTCGATGTGGACTCGGTACAGGAACATCCGCGCCTGGGCATCGGCCTGGGCAACATGCGTGAACGTATCGAGATGATCGGCGGCACACTGACGGTGCAGTCCCAACCCGGCCTGACCAGGGTGACAGCCGATCTGCCCTACAGCGCCATCCGGCGCCTCGGGGGCACCGCCTGAGCGCGAACCATGGTGCCGATCCGCCTGCTGCTCGTTGACGACCACCCTCTGGTGCGCGACGGCCTGCGGGCGCGGCTGGCCACGGAACCGGATATCGAGGTGGTGGGCGAGGCAGGTGGCGCGGCCGAAGCGCTGGCGGCGCTCGCCACTTGCGCGCCAACGCTGGTGCTGATGGACATTGGCATGAAGGACATCAGCGGCATCGAGCTGACGGCAATCGTGGTGCAGCGCGCGCCGCAGGTGGCGGTGCTGATGCTGAGCATGTACGACAGCGTCGAGTACGTGCAGCGCTCGATGCAGGCCGGTGCTCGCGGTTATGTACTGAAGGATGCGCCTTCGTCCGACATCCTGAACGCCTTGCGTACGGTGGCCGCCGGCGGCACCTACCTGAGCGCAGCCATCGCGCAACGCATGTTCCGCGCACCGGCGCCGCGCAACCAGCTCTCCACCCGGGAGCTGGACATCCTGGCCTGCCTGGCGCGCGGCCAGTCGAGCAAGCACATCGCACGCGCACTCGACCTGAGCGTGCGCACCGTCGAGTCGCACCGGCAGAACATCCGCCGCAAGCTCGGCCTGGAGACCCAGGCTGACCTCATCCGGTATGCCATCGAGCATGGAAGCCGCCACGGCGGACCAGCACTGCCGGACGCATGAGCCGCCGGGCCGCTCCGAATGCGAATAGCACCGCAGCCCGCGGGGCGAAGGTACTTCAGCAAGCGCAAGGGTTTTCCCGTACGTAACCGTACGGTGCCGCTCTGCGTAGTCAAACTCTGGTGAGCACGCGTGATCGTGGGCACACTCCCGGCACACCTATCAACGCCTTGAGTGGCACGGAGTCACGAACCATGAAGATTTTTCCACGACTGACCCTGAGCGCCATCGTGCTCGCCGCATCGGCCACCTTCGCGCTGGCCGCCGAGCCGATCAAGATCGGCGTCGCCGGGCCTTTCACCGGCGGTTCCTCGTCGATGGGCGTGAGCATGCGCGACGGTGTGCGCATGGCAACCGACGAAATCAACAAGGCGGGCGGCGTGCTGGGCCGCCAGCTGCTGCTCGTGGAGCGCGACGATGAGGCCCGCAACGAGCGCGGCGTGCAGATCGCCCAGGAACTGATCAACAAGGAAAAGGTCGCCGCCACGGTGGGCTACATCAACACCGGCGTGGCGCTGGCATCGCAACGCTTCTACCAGGAAGCCAAGATCCCGGTCATGAACAACGTGGCCACAGGTTCGCTGGTCACGCACCAGTTCGACGACCAGCCCGAGAACTACATCTTCCGCAATGCCGCCCATGACAGCATCCAGGCCCCGATGATCGTCGAGGAGGCGATCACCCGGCGCGGATTCAAGAAGGTGGCGATCCTGGCCGACTCCACCAACTACGGCCAGCTCGGCCGTGAAGATCTCGAGAAGGCGCTGGCGCTCAAGAGCATCAAGGCCGTGGCGGTGGACAAGTTCAACATCAAGGACGTGGACATGACGCCACAACTCCTGAAAGCCAAGGAAGCCGGTGCCGAAGCCGTGCTCACCTACGCCATCGGCCCGGAGCTGGCGCAGATCGCCAACGGCATGACCAAGCTGGGCTGGAAAGTGCCGATGATCGGCAGCTGGACCCTGTCCATGGCCAACTTCATCGACAACGCCGGCCCCGGCGGCGAAGGTGCGCGCATGCCACAGACCTTCATCCAGGAGCCCACGACGCCCAAGCGCCAGTCCTTCATCGTCAATTACCTGAAGACCTTCAACCCCAAGAACAGCCGCATCGACTCACCGGTGTCGGCAGCGCAGGGTTACGACTCGGTCTATCTGCTGGCCGCCGCGATCAAGCAGGCCGGATCGACCGATGGCCCGAAGATCAAGGCCGCCCTCGAGGACCTGAAGACGCCGGTCGACGGCGTGGTGACCACCTACAACAAGCCGTTCAGCGCCAAGGACCATGAGGCCATCACGGCCAATATCCCGGTGTTCGGCGAGGTCAAGGGTCAACGCGTGGTCTACGCCTACCCCGACGACCAGAAGAAGGCCTCCGAGGTGCGCCTGAAGGATGTCAACGCCAAGGGCGCGTTGGCGGTCAAGAAGTAAAGCCTCGCGGTGTACCGCTGCCCACGCCGCCGGACGTTGTTTCCGGTGGCGCGTTGGAGTGTCCGTGGCGTGCAACCGCGTTTCAGGAAGAACCATGCAGATCCTTACCCAACTCGTGTTCAGTGGCATTGCGCTGGGCATGATCTACGCGGTCATCGCGTTCGGTTACCAGCTGACCTTCGCCACGTCGGACACCTTGAATTTCGGCCAGGGCGACGCCCTGATGCTCGGGGCGATGGTGGGTCTGACGCTGGTCGGGCTGGGGCTCAACTTCTGGCTGATGATCCCCCTGGTGTGCCTGTTCGGCGCGTTGCAGGGGGCATTCGTCGAGCGTATTGGCGTGCGACCCGCGATCAAGATCAAGTCGGAGTTCGGGTGGATCATGTCGACCATCGCGCTGGGCATCATTTTCAAGAACGTGGCCGAGAACGTCTGGGGCCGGGACGACCTGAAGTTTCCGAGCCCGCTGCCGGAGTCGCCGTTGAAATTCCTCGGCGCGAACGTGTTGCCGATGGAGATCCTGGTGGTGTTCGGCGCACTGGCGATGATGCTGGCCGTCGAGTTGTTCAACCGGCGGTCGATTTATGGCAAGGCAGTCGTCGCCACCTTCAATGATCGCGACGCCGCCAAACTCATGGGCATCAACACCGGCCTGGTCATCACTTTCTCGTATGCCATGTCGTCTCTCACCGCCGCCTTTGCCGGCGTGCTAATTGCGCCTCTGACGCTGACCGGATCGACCATGGGATCGGTGCTGGGACTGAAGGCGTTCGCGGTGGCGATCATCGGCGGACTGACCAGCGGCATGGGCATCGTGGTCGGTGGCCTGATCCTGGGTATTGCGGAAACCACCACCGGGTTTTACCTGTCGACCGGTTACAAGGACGTGCCCGGGCTGGTCCTGCTGCTGATCGTGCTGGCGGTGAAGCCTGCCGGCCTGTTCGGCAAGAGCGCGATCAAGAAAGTATGACCATGAAGCGCCACCATCTGCTTCTCGCCATCGTCGGAGCCGCGGCACTGCTGCTGTTTCCGGTGGCGTTCCACAACCCGTACTACATCCACCTGCTCGAGACCATCATGATCTATGCGATCGTGTTGTTCGGGCTGGACATCGTGGTCGGTTATACCGGCCAGGTATCCCTGGGGCATGCCGGATTGTTCGGCATCGGCGCCTACACGGCAGGCGTGCTGGTGATCAAGCTCGGTGCAGCGCTGTGGATCACCTTGCCCGCCGCGATCATCGTGACCGCCGCGTTTGGTGCCTTGCTGGCCTTGCCGGCGCTGCGCGTGACCGGCCCGTACCTGGCGATGGTCACCTTGGCGTTCGGCACCATCATCCAGATCCTGATCAACGAGATGAGTTTCCTGACCGAGGGCCCGCTGGGCATCAAGCTGTCAAAGCCGTCGCTGTTCGGCGCCAAGCTCGATGAGCGTGAATTCTTCTGGCTGGTGGCGGTGCTGTTGATCGTCTCACTGGTCGTGGTCCACCGCATTCTGCGCTCGCACCTGGGGCGCGCCTTCGAGGCGCTGCGCGGCAGCCCGGTGGCGTCGGACTGCATGGGTGTCTCGGTCTACCGTTACAAGGTTTATGCGTTCGTCATCAGCGCGGGACTGGCGGGCCTGGCCGGCGCGTTGTATGCGTATTCCGAGCAGTACATCTCGCCCAACACCTACAACTTCGAGCTGACCGTGATGTTCCTGCTGGCCGTCATCATGGGCGGGCGCAAGACCCGCTCCGGCGCCATGCTGGGGGCGGCCATCGTGGTGCTGCTGCCCAAGCTGCTCGACGACATCGAGATGTTCCGCTGGGTCGCCGTGTTGATGGCCGTGGCCGTGGCCGTGGGTGCCGTGATGGGCCACCGGCGCGGCAAGGTCAACCTGCAGAACGCCGCAGTGCCGGTGCTGGGCACCATCGCCCTGGCCGCAGTGTCTTTCCGCCTGCAGACCATGACCGACTGGCGACTGTCGATCTTTGGCGTGATCACGCTGTTCGTGGTCTATTACCTGCAGGACGGCATTGTCGGTTTCCTGCGCGGAGTGTTGAACCTGAAAGCACGCCCGACGGACGACGCGCAGGACGCCGTCGCGCGCCGCCTACCGGCGATCAGCGATGCGTTGTCCACGGTCCGGGCCGGCAGCGAGGAGCTGCTGCGCGCCGGCGGCGTGCTGATGCAGTTCGGTGGCCTGAAAGCGCTCAACAACGTCGACCTCGTGGTCAAGCGCGGCACCATCCACGGGCTGATCGGACCCAACGGCTCCGGCAAGAGCACCATGATGAACGTGCTCACGGGCATCTACGTTCCCACAGCGGGAAGCGTGGTATTTGCCGGTGCGTCGCTGGTCGGGCGGGCGTCCTCGGACATCGCCCTGGCGGGCGTGGCGCGCACGTTCCAGAACGTGCAGCTGTTCGGCGAGATGACGACCCTGCAGAACGTGATGGTCGGCCTGCACCACAGTTTTTCGAGCAACCTGCTGGATGTGTCCCTGCACCTGCCACGCTACCTGCGCGAATCGCAGCTCGCCACCGCACGCGGCCTGGCATTGCTGCGCTTCGTCGGCCTCGAGGCGCTGGCGCAGGAAGAGGCTCGCAACCTGCCCTACGGCAAGCAGCGGCTGCTGGAGATTGCACGCGCGCTGGCGCTGGACCCGCAGCTGCTGCTGCTGGACGAGCCGGCCGCGGGCCTGACGGCGCCGGATATCAAGGAGCTGATCACCATCATCCGCAAGATCCGCGAACACGGCGTGACCGTGATCCTGATCGAGCACCACATGGACGTGGTCATGAGCATGTGCGACACGGTCTCGGTGCTCGACTTCGGCCAGAAGATCGCCGAGGGCAAGCCCGCCGACGTCCAGGCCGACCCCAAGGTGATCGAGGCCTACCTGGGTGGTGACGCTGCCGCCTTGGCGACCTGATACAGACAGAGAAGACCCATGCTGACCATAGAAAACCTTTTCGCCGGTTACGGCAAGGTGCAGGTGCTGCACGGCATTTCCATCCAGGTGGCGCGCGGGCAGGTGGTGGCCCTGATCGGCTCCAACGGCGCTGGCAAGACCACGACCATGCGTGCCGTGAGCGGCATGATCGCGCCGACGGGCGGCACCATCACGCTCAATGGCAAGCGTATCGACGGCAAAGAGTCCTACGACATCGCCAAGCTGGGCCTGGCGCATTCGCCCGAAGGCCGGCGTGTCTTCGCGACCATGTCGGTGACCGACAACCTGACCCTGGGCGCATTCCCGCGGCTGACCGGCAGCCGGCCGCGTGGTGACGTGGCGGCGGACCTGGAGCGCGCACTGGAGTTGTTTCCGCGCCTGAAAGAGCGGCGCACGCAACTGGCGGGAACACTGTCCGGCGGCGAGCAGCAGATGCTGGCGATGGCGCGCGCCGTGATGCTCAACCCCGATGTGGTCCTGCTCGACGAGCCATCGATGGGCTTGGCGCCGATTCTGGTGGAGGAGGTGTTCCGCATCATTGCGCGGCTGAAATCCGAGGGCGTGACCATGCTGCTGGTGGAGCAGTTTGCCGCTGCGGCGCTGGCCGTCGCCGACTATGGTTACGTGCTGGAAAACGGTGGCATCTCGGTGCATGGCGAGGCCGCCCAGCTGCGGCACGATCCGGCGGTGCGCGCGGCCTACCTGGGCGGCGCCGCGCACTGAAGAACCAGGTCGGCACCGATCGGCCCGGTGTGGGTGCAGCCTGGCTCAGTGGCCGCCGCGCCCGACGTGCCGGCCTCCTTTGCCGCGAACCAGGAACTTGCGCAGCTCTTCCAGCGCGCCAAAGCCCAGCGCCAACACGAGTATCCAGGCCCACACCGTCGGGTTGAAGGCCTGTGTGGCAAAGATTCCGTTGCCCAGGGGGGTGTAGACGATCAGCAGAATCAGCCCGAGTTCCACTGCCAGCCCCAGCAACAAAAGCGGGTTTTGGGTGCGTGAAAAACGGAACGCGGACTTGCCTGGATGGCGGCAGACGAAGACGTTGACCATCTGTGCAACCACGATGCCAGCCAGGCAGGCGGTCGTTGCTTGCAGGTACAGCGGATCAGCTGTGCCGAGCGCGTCGCCGTGGTGCCAGTTTCCGATTCGCAGTACCAGGAAAAACGCGCCCAGCGCCACGGCAGCTTCGAGCATGCCCAACCACAAGTAAGCGCGCAGCAACAGCGGCCAGGACAACAGGCGTTCGCGGGCCGGGCGCGGGGGTTGCAGCATCAGTTCCGCATCGGGTGCTTCAGCGCCCAGGGCCAACGCCGGCAGCATGTCGGTCCCGAGGTCGACCGCGAGAATCTGGATGATGGTGAGTGGCAGCGGAATCCTGAACAGCACGAATGCCAGGTAGGGGATCAGCTCGGGCACATTCGATGTCAGGATGTAGGTCAGAAATTTGCGGATGTTCTCGAATACCGCCCGCCCCTCCTCCACCGCATTCACGATGCTGGCGAAGTTGTCATCCAGCAGGATCATGTCGGCGGCGCTCTTGGCCACGTCGGTACCGGATATTCCCATGGCGATGCCGATATGGGCCGACTTCAAGGCTGGCGCATCGTTCACGCCATCACCGGTGACCGCGACGATCTCGCCCTTGTTCTTCAATGCGTTGACGACCAGCATCTTCTGCTCCGCCGTTACCCGGGCAAACAGGATCTCCGGGTTGTCCAAAGCAATCTGGAGCTGGGCCGGCGTTATCTTGCGCAAATCATCCCCCAGGATGGCTTGCGGGTGCTCGCCCCGGACCAGACCGATCTGGCGGGCGATGGCGAGTGCCGTGTGGGGGTGGTCGCCCGTGACCATGATGACCTTGATGCCGGCGCGCTGGCAACGTGTGATGGCGTCGGGCACCTCGGGCCGGGGCGGATCCTCAAGCCCGATCAACCCGGAAAAGACCATACCCTCTTCCGTCGGCGCCTGATCCACTCCCAATGGTCGGTAGGCGAACGCCAGCACACGCAAGCCGTGGTCTGCCATGTCCTCCTGCGCCCGCGCGACCCGAAGTCGCCCGGGCCCATCGAACGGGGCTGCAGCACCATCGAGTTCGATGCATACACACAACGCAGCGACCACTTCGGGCGCGCCCTTGCAGTACAGCCAGCGCGCGCCATCGTGCTCCACCACCACCGACATGCGGCGACGGTCGCTGTCGAAGGCCTGCTGGCCAAGCACCGGCATGGCACCGAAATCCTGGATTCGCAGGGCAAACTCACGCAGCGCCACCTCCATCGGGTCCCCCAGCCAAACCGCGCCATGCTGGCTCTGGCCTTGCTTGAGGTTGTGACAGGTCTGGGCATTACGCAGCAGATGCGCCGCCGTCGGACCGACCGGTGTCTGGCCATCCAACAACGTGGCGTTGACAAAAACCTGCTGCACACGCATCCGGTTCTGGGTCAGCGTGCCGGTCTTGTCGCTGCAGATCACCGTGGTGGCGCCGAGCGTCTCGACAGCGGGCAGATGGCGCACCAGGGCATTGCGCCGGGCCATGCGCTGGGTCGCCATGGCCAGCGACAGCGTGACGGTGGGCAACAGCCCCTCGGGCACATTCGCCACGATGATGCCGATGGCGAACATCAGATTGGTCCAGAACGGCAGGCCCATCCAGGTACCAATGGCGAAAAACACCAGCCCCAGCGCGGTCGCAAAGACCGCCACCAACTTGGACAGGCGGGCGATTTCCAGCTGCAGGTGCGAGGCACCTTTCCCGGCGGTCTGGGTCAGGTGGGCAATCTTGCCAAACTCGGTCCGCATGCCGGTGGCAAACACGACGGCGCGGCCCTGGCCGGAAACCAGCGCGGTTCCCGCCAGGAGGAGGTTCCTGGTTTCGAGGGAGGTGACGTCGGCAACCGGCTCCGGGCTGCGTGCCTTGGGCAAGGATTCACCGGTGATGGTGGAGGTATTGACCCGGACTTCGGCCCCGGCAATCAAGCGGCAGTCGGCCGGCACGTTGTCGCCCTCTTCCAGCAGGATCACATCGCCTGGCACCAGGGATTCGACCGGGAGCGTGAACAGCTGCCCGTCGCGCACCACCTTGGCGTTCTGCGGCAGCAGGTTGCGCAGTGCGGAGATCGCCTGCTCGGCGCGGTATTCCTGCCAGAACGAGAATGCGCCGTTGACCAGGATGACGGCAACAATGGCCACACCCAGCTGCCACATGCCTTCATCGGCAACGCGGGATTCGGCAAAGAAGGCCAGACTGGCGGCCACCCACAGGATCAGCGCAAAGAAGTGGGTGAACTCGCGCAGAAGCTGCCGCCATAGTGGCGTGGAGCGGACCTCTTCGATGCGGTTTTTGCCGTACTCCTGCAGCCGCCGTTGCGCCTCGGCGTCACTCAATCCCTGCTGGGAGGTTTGAAGGCTTTCCAGCGCAAGCGCAACGGACAGATTGGCAATGTGCATGCGCGTCAACCAGGGGGAGTTGCTTCTTCAAGACAATTGGACGCATCACCATCCACGCCGGCTTCAGACCGGGCCGAAGGACGCTGGGCGAACGGTCTGGCCCGGCTTGCGATTGCCGAAGACAGCAGCAGCATAACGAACGACAACCGTATCGCCTATGATTTTGCGCAAGGTTGGGGCCACTCAGGAGCTGATCCACCCCCTCGATTCACCATGAAAGGCACACTCTCATGCTCCAACTTCGTCCGATGGCACCCACCCTGGACCTTTGACATCCGGTGCGTACTGGCGTTGCAGCATGCGGACCATTTGCGCCACGACCTCTGCCTGGACAGCCAGGCTTTTGCGACCGCAGTGGTTTGGCTCAGCAAGGCGCCCCGGCGGCACTGCTGCAATGAATCCCGCTCTCGCCTGAGCCAGGTCGGTGTTCCCGGGGGCCACACCGGCGCTCCGCGTCGGGTCGGGCACCTTCGGGGGGCACCCAAGTGCCGGAGGATTCGATGAACCCGAAGGTCGTTCTTCGCTGGCACCGTGCCACACAGGGCCAAGGCCTGGTTCCGCAGAGCATTGGGCCGGATCTGCCTGGTGGGTGCGCCAACGAACAGACGCTGGAGCCGGGTCGCGAGAGCATGGGCAGCAGATCTACCCATCCGGCGCATCGCGCCTGGCGGTCACGCTCTGTCACGGCGACGGCGCCATTGCGACGTCGGATACAACTTGCCATCCCGAAAGGACACGCTCTATGTTGCGCAGCATGAAAGACCTCGAGAACACCACGATCAGCGCCACCGACGGCCAGATCGGACACGCGAAGGACTGCTATTTCGACGACGACTCCTGGGTGATTCGCTACCTCGTGGTGGACGCCGGGTCCTGGCTTGCCGGCTTCGGTATGGACCCTGTGGACCGCGCGGAGCGCGAGCGGGAAGAGACGGCACATCTGCGTGCCGAACAGGCCCGCCATCGCCACGACGATCCGCATCTGCGCAGTTGCAATGCCGTCAATGGTTACCACATCGCAGCCACCGACGGCGAGATCGGGCATGTCGCCGGATTTCTGATCGATGACGAGACATGGGCCGTACGCTACCTCATCGTCGACACCAGCAACTGGTGGGTCGGCAACAAGATGTTGATCGCGCCGCAATGGATCACGGGCGTGCACTGGTCGGACGAAACAGTGTCCGTCGGACTGACCCGTACGGCCTTGAAGGAGGCTCCACCGTACGACCCGAATGTCGCATGGAGTCGGGAGCCGGATCTGCAGCTGTATCGGCACTACGGTCGAACCGGGTAGTGGGCCACCAGCAAACTCCCGGAAACCGTGAACTGACGCTGGCCAAAGACGACCCGCACACGATGCGGGCCTTGCGCCGCATCAGTGCCCGGCGCGGCGCACCTGTTGCCTTGCCTTCGAGACTTGTGTGTGGGGCTGCTGCGCGGGCGTGTTGTTCTCAATGGCAGGCGATGCCATTGACGTGATGGGCATCGAGCCAGCGCGTGTTGAAAAGCGTGACCCGGGCGCGGCCGACCGCACGCACGCGCGAACCGACCTCAAGACCGGTCTCGGCCATGCCAGCGGGGCGCAGGTGCATGAACTCGCCACTCTCCAGCACTACCCCGTTGGGCTGACCGTGTCGTGCGAACTGCAGCGCCACCACGACACCCGTGACGGTGACGCTGGACGGCTCGGCATCCGGAAATTCCACCGGACGGCAAGCGCTGTCGGCGAGTGACTCGAAACTGTAGACCGGGTGCACGGCAAGCGCCGTCTTGGGTGAATGGTCCGGCAGCGCCAACAGCTTCAGACGCTTGCCCACGCTGCACATGCGCGACAGGGCGGCACCCTGGGGCGCCGACAAGACGACCTGCACCGTCTTGCGCCCCATGCCCAGCAGGACACCTTCGATCCCGCCTTTCGGGCTGAACAGCAGTTGGCGGCAGGTGCCATTGAGAATTTCGGTGGAGGGGGTCATAGGGGTTCCTTCGGAGGTGTGGATGGGACAGAGTGGACCGGGGCAACACAACGCTTGCGCCGCCCAGTGTGATGCGCCGCGCCACCGGGGTCTGTGTGCCGGCGCACGCCGCGCGCCTGTTTTTACGGAGGTCGTGTCGCGTAGGTGAATGGCGCTTCGGCACGGCACTTTCGGCTTTGGTGGCCGGTGGGTCAGCGCGCCGGGCGTCCGCGCCGCGGTGCTCGCGCACCCGCGCCGAGGTGATGATCGGCAATGCGGCCAAGGCCTTCGATGGGCAGGGCAAGCTGGTGGATGAAACCAGCCTCAAGCTGCTGCGCCAGTTGCTGCAGAACCTGGTGAGCGCCATCGGGCCGGTCAGTGCCCCGGCGCGGGTCACGCTAGCGGCTTGACACCGGCAACGGCTGCAGGCAGCGCAGCAACGCCAGTGCCGCTGCAGCGGATGACGCCGGATTCTGGCCCGTGACCAACAATCCGTCGGTCACGACGTGCGGCTGCCAGTTGCGGGCGCTGGAGTACTTGCCGCCTTTCTTGCGCAGCATGTCCTCCAGCAGGAACGGAACCGTCGTCGTGAGACCGGCGGCGGCCTCCTCGGAGTTGCTGAAGCCGGTGACGGCGCGGCCTTGCAACACCGAATTGCCGTCGGGCGTGTTGGCATGCCGAAAAGCCGCCGGGCCATGGCACACCGCAGCCACCGGCTTGCCGGCCGACAACATGGCTTCGATCAGTGCAGTCGCGAGCTCGCTCTCGGCCAGGTCCCACAGCGGGCCGTGTCCACCAGGGAAGAACACCGCATCGAACCTTGCAGCCTGGATGTCGCGCAGACGCCGTGTGCTGGCCAAGGCTGCCTGTCCGGTGCGGTCAGTCTGCAAACGCAATGTCGCCGGCGAGGTCGCCTCGGCCAGTTCGCTGGCGGGATCCACCGGCGGCTGACCGCCGTTCGGCGATGCGAGCACAACCGTCGCGCCAGCGTCAAGGAACACATAGTAGGGCGCAGCGAACTCCTCGAGCCAGACGCCGGTCCGGCGGCCGCTCTCGCCGAGCCGGTCGTGCGACGTCAACACCATCAGGATGTGTGGCATGACCTGGCCCTTTCAGAACGTCACCGTCATGTTGTCGACCACTGTGCGCAGACCCGGGGTGCCCCAGGCCGAATGGCGTGCCAGCTCGCGTTCGGCCCAGCAGTGCACGACGCCGCTCAGCACCACGTCTGCGCTGCGCACTGCGGAGCCGGGCAGCGTGACGTCGATCTCGACGGCCAGTCCGCGCACACCCGCGACGCGTTGGACTGCGCGCTCGGCACCCCATTTTTCACCATAGCTGCCCACGTGACCGGCCAGCGTCACGATGCCGTCCGTGACTTCGGCGCCGATCTGTGCCGCGTTGATGGAAGGCTTCCAGCAAACACCGGCGCATTGGCACCACCCATCCACCACAGCGTCGAGAAATCCCTGCTTCCTTGACTCCATGACGCTCGGCCTGACCATCACAGCCAATGGCCGGGCCCGGGCACAGACCGCCAGCTCCGCCACGACCTTCCGGGTGTGGATCGCCGAGATGACGCTGGTCGCCGAAGGCTGGAGCGTCAGGAAGAGCATCCTCGGCAGGACCATGTCCAACGATGGCGAACAGAAGGTCGGCGTCAACGACTCCCCGGAGGCTTCGGCTCCGACCGCCGATCACCAGCTGGCAGGAGTTGGGGCGGCGCACCAAAGCACCGGCCTGACGTCCGGCGCAGCCGCGCCGGTACAGGGCGGCGACATGATGCGTGTAGCGCTGCGGGTCTGGGCAAACCCGGCACCAGATCCACGGCGATCAACGGACGCGGGCTAACGGACCAGGTCCTGGATGGCATCGATCACCATTTGGCTACCGATGGCGATGAGCAGAATGTCATTGGCCACTCGCACGTACTTGTATCCTGGCGGAGGCAACCCTATCCGAATGACGACCTCGCGCGGGACCGGGTACAGCACCACGGAGCCTGGCAAGGGTTGGCCCAATGCCCATTTCCTGGCTTGACCCGGCGGCATGCAGCCATTGTTCTTCTTGGCGAGACCGGGCGGACATCTTCCCTTGGCGTTCTGCTGGCCGTAATACTCAAGTGCCGCCTCGCGGTGCCGGTCGCCGAAATAGGCGCCGACTTTGACCCCTGCCGCGCTGTCTTCGCGCTGGCTGTGCTTCTTGCCGTTCCCTTGACCAGCACCTTCGGGCTTCGCCGCCATGGACAGACCGCAAACCACCGAAAGGCACATATACGCAACCGCCTTGCGCCAAGGATGCGAAGTTTGCATACTGATCGACTCCCATTTCGTTGTAAATAACCCTATTGCGCCCGGGGCCTGATCGACTTGTGATCACTTCTTGCCACCACCACCACCACCACCACCACCAGCACCAGCACCACCACCATTCCCATTCCCACCGGCATTCGCTCCGCCAGCGTCGTTTGCAACTCCGCTGCCAGCGCCAGTGCGCCCGCCCGGCGCTCCGACGCCCAGACCGCGACCAACGGATTTCCCCTCGTCCGCACCCTTGGCGGCCCCGGATGACTTGGACGTTGATGTGCCCTTGGTATTCGCCTGACCGCTCCGGGAAGTGCCCATCACCTGCCCCAGGTTGACTCCCAGGGAATGCGCAATCTGGCCCCATCCCTTGCCGTCGGCACGCATGTCCATGACCGCATCAAGTGCAGCAAGGAAGTCTCTGGATGTCGCCCCGGGTGTCATCTGCGACTGAGCCAGTGACATCGCGATGTTGATGTTGCCGTAGCCCATGGTGTGGCCGGTACCGGAGACTGCCAGGCCGTCGAGCGTGACGCCCTCGCCGGATCGTAGGCCCTCGACCACGGCCAGCGCGTGGTCGCGTGAACCCGCCGATGCGCTGAAGCTGTCTGCCAGGCGCGCGCCGGCAGTATCCTTGTCAGCGGAGGTACGCGTGTTGGCGGCCACGGTCGCGCCTGCCGCAAGCGCAACGGGCGCCAACGGAAGCAGAAGCACGGAGCCGGCAAGCGCCGCGAAAGCCATAACCCTTCTGGCATGAAGCATGATGAAGTCTCCCTGTGTTGAAACGCCGCTTGCGCCGACCGGCGATGCCAGAACTCGGGATCGCCCGCATCGCAGAGCCAGCTGCCATACTGGTCGTGCGGCATCCTGCGGTCTGTGCGTTTGCGCACTTAACGTGAAATAACTTTCATGATGCGGGGTGACGAGTGGGCATCATGAAAGTTAGTGGAGGATGATTCAGTGAGCGTCGCTGCAAAGTGTTACCGACATCGGCAACGCTGCGTCGGGTTCCACCGGCACGCGGAACTGCTGTCTTGCCCGTGACAATTTCGAGCGCGCGTTTGAGCCCCCGAATGCCGCACGGGTGTGGCTTCTCGGTCCGGGTCTGCATGCAGGATTCGTCAACCCGCACCACTGGGGCGCCGACGGGAGTGGGGAACCACTGGGTACACCGACGGGAGTGGCGTCACTTGGGCGGCGCTACGGGCCGTCTCACGCTGGCAGTGCCAAACCGCGGATGGATGGGATCGACCGTTCAGGGTCGGACCGATGCGCTCACCAGCACCGAGGCCGGCGCCGCTGGCACATCGCCGAGCACGATCATTGTGTCCAAGCACTGCGCGGCCCGGTCCGCTGAGGCCAAGTCTGCGGCATGCAGCAGGGCCAATGGGTCACCCTTCTCGACGCGCTGGCCGGGGCCCACCATGTCGCTGAGGCCGACCCGGTGGTCGATGGTGTCGCTGGCCATGCGCCGGCCTCCGCCGAG
>JAYVRP010000483.1:0-5898 GCA_043776215.1 Rhodoferax sp.
GCCGGCGCGTCGGTGGCCTGGCAACTCGCACCGCACCGCAGCGTGGTCCTGCTGGAGCGCGAATCACAACCGGGGTACCACTCCACAGGCCGCTCGGCAGCCATGTTCATGGAGAGTTACGGCCCGCCAGCAGTGCGCGCGTTGACGCGTGCCAGCCGGGCGTTCTACCAGCAGCCACCGGCCGGTTTTACCGACCACGCGTTGCTGTCGGAGCGCGGAACCCTGTACCTTGCGGCACCCGGTCAGCAGGAGGTCCTGGCGCGGGAGTTCGGGCAACTGGCCGCGAGTTGCCCCGGGCTGTTGCAAGTCGGGCATGACGAGGCCATGGCGCGTATCCCCTGTCTGCGACCCGAGTGCGTGCTGGGCGCCCTGTTCGACCCCGGATCGATGGACATCGACGTACACGCCTTGCACCAGGGCTATCTGGGTCGCATGCGCCAATCCGGTGGTGTGTTGCGTTGCGGTGCCGCCGTGCAAAACGTCCGCCGCCATGGCCCTGGCTGGGAGTTGCAACTGGAACACGGCGCTCCAGTGCGGGCCAGGGTCGTGGTCAACGCCGCCGGCGCGTGGGCCGACGTGGTCGGCGCGCTGTTTGGCGCGCGCGCGATCGGCCTGGTGCCACACCGGCGCGCGGCATTTACCTTCAAACCACCGGACGGCATGGCTGTAGCGCACTGGCCGGTGGTGGCCAGCCTCGACGAAACCTGGTATTTCAAACCCGATGCCGGAGTCTTGCTGGGCTCACCGGCCAACGCCGACCCCACCCTGCCACACGACGTGGTGCCCGAAGAACTGGACATCGCCACCGGCATCCACCACATTGAAAGCGCCACCACCCTGACCATCCGCCGGCCGCTCCGGACCTGGGCCGGATTGCGCTCGTTCGTTCCCGATGGCGAAATGGTGATCGGCTGGGACGGTGATTGCGAGGGCCTGTTCTGGCTGGCCGGCCAGGGCGGTTATGGCATTCAGAGTGCGCCGGGAGCATCCGCACTCGCGGCATCACTGCTGTTGGGCACCGCGCTGCCGGGGGATCTGGCGCAGCAGCGCCTGGATCCGGCCGCGTTGTCACCGCTGCGCCTGCGCTGAACCTATTGCAGCCCGCTGGCAAAGGCGTTGATAACCTCGATGTCGGCCTTCAACACCGTGTGGGGGATGCCTTCACGCACCAGGGTGGCCCGCAGTGCATGGTCGATGCGGCGCGCCTGCTCCTCGTCCTGGAAGCGGCCCGTCTGCACGTATTTGCGCTCGCTGCGTTCCACCACCAGGTTGACGTTGTTGTGCTGCTTGTACCAGGCCAGAATCTGCAGCCGCGTCTTGGCGACGTCACAGATGTTCTCGTCGTAACTGGCGTTGTAATACAGCAGTTGCGGCAGCGAGCACTCGGTCACGAGGTACTGCACCTGACCATCCAGCAACTCCAGCATCCGGAACTGTTGCTGTGCAATGAAGTACTGGTTCTTCAGGGCTTCAAAATCCTTTTGCCACAGCAGTGACTTGGCAAAATCGGGAATCTGCTCGACGGTTTTCTGGCGCAGATGAAGGTTCACCAGGATCGCCGCCGACACCATCGACTTGTCACTGCCCGGCCCACCGATGATGTTGATCACCTTCGTGGGGTAGAGCCGCATCTTGTTCTCGGGCAGGTGGTGCGCCGAGGTGGTGTATTGCAGTGTCATGGCGCAACGCGTGCAGGCCCGGGTTGCAGCACCACGCGCCCGACCACCCGCCCCTGCGCCAGGTCGTCGAGTGCCTGGTTGACAGTGTCGAGCGGGCGCAGGTCGATCGGTATCTGTGGCAATGTGACACGCTGCGCCAGCGCCACCAGTTCGCGCAGGTCGTGCAGCCCACCCACATACGAGCCGGTGATGCCCAGCGAACGCAGCGGAAACATCGGCAGCGCCATCTTGAATTCCCCCCCGAACAGGCCCACGATGACCACCTGCCCGGCGCGCCGCACCAGGCCGACGGCCAGCGCCGCGCTGGATTCGGCGCCAACAAAATCCAGCGCACCCGCGATTTTGCCGCCACAGGTCTTGGAGATCACCTTCAGCGCGTCAGCCGCCTTGGGGTCGAACGCCAGCGCGGCGCCGTGTTGCAATGCCGCCTCGCGTTTGGCCGGGTCGGGATCGATCACCACGATGCGCGCTTTGGACGTGGCTGACAGCAGGGCCACGGCCGTCATGCCGACACCACCACAACCCACCACGGCCACCCAGTCGTCGGCGCCCAGCTCGGGCAGTTTGCGGATGGCGCCCAGAGCGGTGATGCCCGCACAGGCGAAGGTGGCGGCCCGCGCCGGATCGAGTGTGCCTACCGGCACCAGGTAACGCTCGTGCGGCACACGCGCTACATCGGCATATCCGCCAGGCAGTTGGATACCCATGTTGCGTGCGGCCTTGACACACAGGTGCTCGTCGCCACAAGTGCATGTCGGGCACTCGCCGCAACCCAGCCAAGGGTAGACGATCGCCTGCGCACCGAGTGCCACGCCCCGCACGTCCGGCCCGATCTCGACCACCTCTCCCACGATCTCATGCCCCATGGTCACCGGCAGCCGCGTGCCGGCGCGCTCCAGCGACGACAACTTGCCGCCCCCCATGTCGAAACCGCCGGCCTGAATGTGCAAGTCTGAATGGCAGATGCCGCAATGCGTCACCTTGAGGGTCACCTCGTGGCCCTGTGCGGGTGCCAGCGCATCTTCGGTTTCTTCGAGCCGGCCTCCCCAGGAGGAAAAGGCCCATCGGTGCGCACACTGGTATTTCATGCAGGTGTCCTGTCGGTCGTGAATGTAATGGGTGCTGGCGGCGGATCAGAGGTCTGCGGCAGCCGGAAAACCCTCGATGCCACGGGCAGCCCGGGCCGCGCGGACCACCGCCAGGGCCATGGCCTCGGCCGCCATCACACCAAGCAAATTCGGGTTGCCGGTCTTGCCCGATTTGCCAGTGCCCAGCGCAAAAATGGTGTCGCCGTCAAACATGGTGTGGATCGGGTTGATCGACCGCGCCAGGCCGTCGTGGGCCATCTGCGCGATCTTTTGTGCCTGTGCCTTGGTCAACACTGCGTCGGTGGCAATCACGCCGATGGTGGTCGCGGTACCGGCCAGCATGCCACCGGGCAGGTTGCCACGCAACATCGCCTCGCGCGTATTGAGCAGGCGTTTGCCGTCTTCGGTGCGGGCGCCGGCGATCGGTCTTCCGGTCATAGGGTCCACGATGTCACCCACCGCGTTGACGGCCACGATGGCGCCCACCGTCAGCGCCGCCAGTTTGATCGACGCGGTGCCGATGCCCGCCTTCATGGCACGCTTGCCGCCATACAACTTGCCGACCGTCGCTCCCGCCCCGGCCCCTACATTGCCCTCGGCAGGGCGGGCCGCAGACGCCGCCTCGCAGGCCTTGTAGCCAGCGTCCGCATCGGGTCGGATTTTCGCGTCCCCCACCCCCAGGTCGAACAGGATCGCCGCCGGAACGATGGGCACGAATGCCACACCCACGTTGTAGCCGATCTTGCGCTCCTCCAGGTATCGCACCACGCCGGTGGCGGCGTCCAGCCCGAACGCGCTGCCACCCGCCAGCAGCACGGCATTGACCTTGTCTACCAAGTTGATCGGATTCAGCAGGTCGGTCTCGCGCGTGCCCGGGGCCGAGCCGCGCACGTCCACACCGCCCACGGCCCCCTCTTCGGTGATGACCACTGTGCAACCGGTGGGTCGCCGGTTGTCCGTGAAATGGCCCACCTTGACGCCCGGCACATCGGTGATTGCACTGGTGTCGTTGGTGGCGCCCGAAGTCGCCGTCTGCGCCTGCGCTGCGCAAGCAGTAGCGGCCAGGGTGCTGGCCAGCACACCCGCCTGGCTCAAAAACCGTCGTCGTTGCATTCAAGCTTCTCCAGAGTCAGAGGGGTTTCGGTCAGCGTCGGCAAAAGCCCTGTCAGGGCTTGCCGCTCGCCGGCAGATTGGCATCACGTATGGCAAACAGGAGCGCCAGGTCCTCGGACACCTCGTCGGCTTCGGCCGCATCGATCGGCACATCCACCCTGGTCACCGGCGCCTGCCACTCGGGCGGGTCAGGCAGATCAGGAAACGGGCAGGTATCGCCCACCTGGAACTGCCAAGTGATACTCGCCAGCCATTCCCGCGCATCGGGGTCGAATCGCTGGACTTCGTCCGTGAGCCGGTTCTGGAACGCGACCGCGTACTTCAGCAGCCGCGCCTCCCAGCGCTTCATCACCAGGCGCAGATGCACGACGGCCTGCCCGCCGCGACCCAGTTCCAGTATCACCTGGGACTCGATCCAGCCTTCCGGGATTCCGCTGGCGCGCAGGGTGTCGCGGGTCATCACACGCACCAGTTCTCGGCGCGTCGCCGCCTGAGTGTCGATGTCGGACATTTTCGAGTCCGGTGGCGGGTCGATCTGCGAAGGAGCCTCCAATTCCGGCTTCCGCGCGGCACCAAACAGACGCTTGATCATGCTCATGGTCGGGCCTTTCTGCTGTTTTCCATGGTGTGCGTTTCAGGGGACGACAGGTCGCGCCTGATTGTGGCTGATGCCGGAGGCCGGCCGGCCACGCCTTGCCACCTGCACGCTGGCCGACATGCCGAGATAGGCGTCCGGCTCCCCGTACCAGCTGCCGGACACCGGAGCCGCGTAGGCCGGATCCCTGACCACCGCCACCTGGATCAGCTGGCTGCCGCCCATCAGGTTGTTGGTCGGATCGTAAGTCACCCAGCCGGCCCCCGGCAGGTAGGCCTGCAGCCAGGCGTGGGTGACACCTGAACCCTGCTGGGCCTCGCCCCCCATGTCGAGTGCGGCGTCGTAGAGATACCCCGATACAAATCGCGCCGCGACACCCAGCCGGCGAATCGCCTCCATCATCAGCAAGGCGAAGTCGCGGCAGCTGCCACTGCCCAGTGCCAGTGTCTGGGTGGGTGCTTGCGTGCCCTCCTCGTCACGCGGCACATAGCGCAGGGTCTGACCGATGGCCTGGTTCATGCGCGCGAGCAGGTCGCGCGTGACGGTCGGCCCGTCCGGGGTCAGGAAAGCACGAGTCCAGGTCATCAGCACACCGTTCGGGTCGGCATGGTGCGGCCGCAGGTAGTGTTCAAGGTCCATGCGCTCATCTGGCGTGTAGGCGAAAGGTAGCAGATCGACCCCGGACGCCAGCGGAGGCAGCGGCTCCAGACCCTGCGCGTGTTCGATCGTGAAAGTGCAGACGATGCGCAACTCCGTCGCCGACTGCAGCGGTTGCACCATGGCGATGGAGTTGGAGTGCGGATCCTGCATCATGCGCACGATCCCGTCGGGACTGACATGCAGGTCACTGGCCAGCACCCGCTGATCGTGGCTGTCGCGCGGGCGGAACATCACGCGATGCTCGCCAAAACTGACGGGCTCTCGATAGCGATAGACCGTGGTGTGAATAATGTCGTGCTGAATGGTCATGAAGCAGGCCAGTGGAAGACCCCGAGACTACAGCAACATGGCGCCGAAGTGGCGGGCAAAGGCCCGCGCCGTTGGCGCGTCAAGCCGCTGGCTGACAAAAACCTCCACGCCGCGCAGCAGCAGGCGCAATTCGTGCGGGCTGTTGCAACGCTCCACCGCAGTACATATCGGGGCGGCTGCCTCACCGAGCTTCTGGCGGATGAAATGCGATGCATCGGCTCGCACCTGTGCGAACTCCCGGAGGCTTGTGGCCGGACGCTCCGCTTGCGCCAGGACAGGTGCCGTGAAACCCGCTGCCACAGGCGGGCCCACGTCGGCGACCGGCTCCGCTTCAGAGACGAATCCGAGCAAAAACAAGTGATCAAGCGCCGCCTCGAGTTCGCCGGCTCGCGCGAAGGCGCCGAGGTCATTGGCCGACCTCCGGCCATCCACAAGGATCAGCAAGCGTCGCTGC
>JAYVRP010000484.1:0-1839 GCA_043776215.1 Rhodoferax sp.
CGTGGCCGCCAACCCTGGGGCCTATGGCATTACGAACATCACGACCCCTTGCATCATCCCGGCAGCACCGACCTTCTACTTCATCCCGCAATCCGTAGGGAACAATTGCTCCACCTCCGCCTTCTCCGACCCGCTGCATCCCTCCAGCCGTTCACAACAATTGCTGGGTGGTCTGGCGGTAGCCGCTGCAGTTCCTGAGCCATCGTCCATGGCCATGCTGTTCATGGGCCTGTTGATGGTCGGCGGCATTGTGCGCCGTAGGCGCGCTACCCACTGACCCAGCAGGTCTTGCACACGCCGGTGCATTGCGCACTGGCGCCAGGCTGCCAACTCAGGGTTGGACAAGCCGGCGCGCGTCGGCAAACGATGACGCCAAGTCCTGCCGGGCTTCGAACCCCAGTTCTCTGAGAGCCAGCGACACATCAAAGGGCTGCTGACGCTGGTGGGCGAACCCTGCGAATCCGGTGGGCGGCAGTTTGACATCGGCAAACCGCAGGTCGCCCCGCACCGACTTCGCGGCCGCCACGAAGTCGGCAAAACTGGCCAGGCGCCCACTCCCGATGGTGTAGACCCGCCCCGGAAGCGCTGGCGCATCAATCGCTGCCACGTTGGCCACCGCCACATCCCGCGCGTCGATAAAGTCGTCACCGCCGGACCACAACAACAAGGGGTCGGTCACATGCACCAAACCCTCCCTCGCGCCTTGCCCCAGCAAAGTGGCCATCAGCCGCCCCGGCACTGAATTGTTCGGGCCGCGCCAGAGCCCCAGCACAGCCGAATAACGCAGGATACCGGCCGACAGCCCGAACTGGTCCGCATAATGCTGCACAAAAAACTCCGCCGCCATCTTGCTGGCCGCGTACAGGCTGGCCGGGCGTTCACTGACCGCATGAAACGCAAAATCCTCGGCGACCGGCGCCGGCTGCGGGCGGTGAAAGATCGGGTAATACAGGGTGGTGGACGAGGCCAGCAGGAAGCGCCGCACGCCAACTTCCCGCGCGGCTTCGAGCAGGTTCACGGTGCCGCCAAAATTCACGTCCGCAGGAAGCGGCGCGGCGCATGCAGCCCGGAGGCCTTATCGTGACCATCTCCTCGCGCGGGGCACTGGGCGGCACCCGCTTCGCGCATTACGTGGCGTCCAAGGCGGCCGTCATCGGGCTCACGCGGGCCATGGCGATGGAACTGCGCGACCGGCAGATCGCCGTCAACTCCGTGGCTCCAGGTTTCACCGACACGCCCATGACACGCTCGGCGCCGCCCGACATGTTCGCCGCGTGGGAGGGCCTGGAGCCCGGCGGCAAAGCGGCCAGCCCCGAGGTGATCGCCCATGCAATCGCTTTTCTGGCCGCGCCGACGACCCATTTCATCACCGGTCAGACGCTGTTTGTCGATGGTGGCAAGTCCCTTGGCGGGCTGGGGATCTGACGCGTTTACAACTGGTACAGATCGCGGAACTTGGCCTCCAGATAGTCGAGCAACGGCGCTTCACTCACCTCGGCGCCGGTGGCACGGCGAATCGTTTCGACGGGCTCGTGCAAGCCGCCATGCCGCTGCAGTCGGTCGCGCAGCCACCCGGTGGCACGGATGGTGTCGCCGCGGGCCAGGTCGGCATCCAGAGCGGGCACAGCCTGGCGCAAGGCCTGGTGCAGGCAGCCGGCATACACATTGCCCAGGGTGTAGGTCGGGAAATATCCAAACAGCCCCACCGGCCAATGCACATCCTGCAGGCAACCGTTGGACGCCCGGTCGACGGCAAACCCGAAGTCGGCCAGAAAGCGGTCGTTCCACGCCGCCTCCAGATCGCCGACTGCGAGATCACCTTGCATCAGTGCCCGCTCC
>JAYVRP010000485.1:0-1834 GCA_043776215.1 Rhodoferax sp.
GTCGGCGATCAGCAGTACCGGCTCACCGGCCAGTGCCATGGCGATCATGGCGCGCTGCTGCATGCCGCCGGACAGCTCGTGCGGGTAGGCCCGTGCCACGCGCTCGGTGTCCGTGAGGCCCACTTCCACCAGCAGCTTGCGCAGCTCGGCCTCTTGCGCCGCGCCGCGCAGTCCCCGGTGCAGCCGCAGCGACTCGCCGATCTGGCGTCCGACGCGCATGACCGGATCCAGGCAGGAGCCCGGCTCCTGGAAGATCAGCCCGACGGTGCCGCCGCGCACCTGGCGCAAGGCATCTTCCGATGCGCCGAGCAACTCGCTGCCGAGCAGCCGCACGCTCCCGCCTGTAACCGTGGCGCCGCGCGGCAACAGGCCCAGAATCGCCAATGCCGTCATCGACTTGCCGCAGCCGGATTCGCCCACCAGGCCGAGCGCCTCGCCGGCGCCAATTGCCAGCGACACACCGTCGAGCACCCGGGCGCCCCGGATGTCGACATCCAGGGCTTCGATGGAAAGGACCGGCGGCGGGCTCACAGGAATCTCTCACCGACGTCGAGCACGTCGCGCAGGCCGTCGCCGAGAAAGTTGAACGCCAGCACCGCGAGCGTGATCGCCACACCAGGCGCGAGCACCGTCCAGGGCGCGAGCTGGAATGCACTCATCGACGCCTGCAGGTCGCCGCCCCAGCTCGGTGCTGGCGGCGGCAGGCCCAGCCCCAGAAAACTCAACGAGGCCTCGGCCAGAATGGCGAACGCCACCGACAGCGTGGCCATGATCAAAACCGGCTGAGAACAGTGTGGGAAAACGTGCATCAGCATGATCCGCCCGCTTCCCAACCCGCTGCCCTGCGCCGCTTCGATGAACGGCAGCTGGGCGACGCTCAGGGCCTTGGCGCGCGCCATGCGCGCGAAGAACGGCGTGAGTACCAGGCTCAGTGCGAGTACGACGCTGGTCAGGCCATCACCCAGCAGCATTTTGGTGACAATCGCCAGCAGCACCACCGGGAACGGCAACAGCAGGTCGACCACCCGGCTGATGATCCAGTCGACCTTGCCGCCCACATAACCCGACAGCGCACCGAGGGGTACGCCGCACAACACTGCGACCAGGGTCGCCAGCAGCCCGACCACCAGCGACATGCGGCCACCGTGCAGGGTGCGGCTCAGCACATCGCGCCCCAGCGCGTCGGCGCCGATGAGGTATTTGCCCCCTGGCGCGTGGAAGGCCGCGGCGGCATCGATCTCGTCATGCGGGTAGGGAGCGATCCAGCCGGCGCCCCAGGTGAGCAACAGCAGCAAGAGAATCAGCAGACAGCTATAGCGGACCTTGGCGCTGGCCCAGGCACGTTGTGCCACGCTCGCGCGCTGCATCATGATGCAGCCCCTTGGCCGCCAGTTCGGATACGCGGATCCAACCACAGGTACAGCAGGTCGACGAGCAGATTGGCGACCAGGAAGATCGCTGCGACCACCAGGATGAAACCCTGCACCGACGGATAGTCACGTGCGGTGACGGCGTTCAGCCCGTACGCGCCGACGCCCGGGATGACGAACAGCTTCTCCACCACCACCGCACCAGCCACGAGGTAACCGATCTGCAGGCCGATCGCCGTGACCACGGGGATCAGCGCGTTGCGCACCGCGTGCGCAAACAGGGTCGCCTTGCGGCTGAGGCCCTTGGCCAGCGAGGCACGCACATAAGGGCGACCAAAAACCTCCAGCAGGGAGCCGCGCATCAGTCGGCAGATCACCGCAGCGCGTGGCAGGCCCAGCGCCACCGCCGGCAGGACCATGTGGGCGAAGTGCTCGCGCGACCACGCAAAGGGCTCGAAGCCGGT
>JAYVRP010000486.1:0-1833 GCA_043776215.1 Rhodoferax sp.
GAAGTCTGGGCCGACATCTTCCGCGGTCCGCGCCAGCGCGGGATGGTTGCCGTGCGCAGCTGGGCGCTGCACCTGGCGCTGCTCGCCGCGCTGCTGTGGTGGGTGAATCGGCAGGCCGGCATTTCACCACTGCACTACCTGTTCGGTATCGCCTATCCTGCGCTCGGGCTGGCGATGCTGCGCTCGTTTTACGAGCACCGGCCGGCAGAGATTGCCGGGCACCGCATCGTCGTCAACGAAGCGGCCTGGCCCTGGCGCTTGCTCTACCTGAACAACAACTACCACGCCGTGCACCATGCACTGCCCGGCCTGGCCTGGTACCGCATTCCGGCGCTTTGGCGCGAACAGCGGGAAGAGTTCCTGCGCGGCAATGGCCACTTTCTGTTGCCGGGTTATGGGCACCTGATCTGGAACCATGCGTTCAAGCCCGTGGACTCACCGGTGCACCCGGGTTTTTCGCCCCCAGCCAAGGCGCCTTATGTCGGCTGAGCGCATCGCAGTGCGAGTGGGCGCGCTGCCGATGTACGGCAGCAACCCCGCAGCCGTCGCGCAGTTGTGGGCACTGCTCGCCGCACGTCTGCAGGATGCCGGGCTCACCGATGCGCCGATGCAGGCGAAATGGCCCATCGACTACCACGCACACTGGCTGGAGCCACACCTGCTGCTCAGCCAGGCCTGCGGCTTTCCCTTGGTGACCGTATTGACCCACCAGGTCCGGGTGGTCGGTGCCTTTCATTACGAGGTGCCCGGCTGCACCGGGGTGCTGCAGCGCAGCCAGATCGTGGTGCGTGCCGATGACCGTTCCCTGGATCTGGCGGATTTCCGTGGGCGGCGCGTGGCCTACAACGGTACCGACTCACAGTCCGGCTACAACAGCCTGCGCGCCTGCATTGCCCCGTTGGCGCGCGACGGCAAGTTTTTTGGCGCACGCCTGCAGACGGGTGCACACGCGGAGTCCCTCCGGGCCGTGCGGGATGGCCGTGCTGATATCGCCGCGATTGACTGTGTCAGCCTGGCGGGCTTTCGCCGGTGTGCACCGGAGGTGGTGCAGGGCATCCGGGTGCTCACCGAGACGTCCGCCTACCCGGGATTGCCGCTGATCACGTCCGCGCACACCGACGACGAGACGCTGGCCGCGTTGCGCGCGGCGCTGGCGCAACTGGTCCGGGATCCTGCCGGCGCTGCGCCGCTGCACGACCTGTTCATCACCGGCTTCGAAGCGCTGGATTATTCCGCCTACCAGGCCTGCACGGCAATGCGTGATGCGGCATGGGCCCTGCACTACCCCGAACTGTGAACAGAGAGCACCATGGTGAAAATTCGCGCCATCACCGCCTGGGCCCAGTGGCAACCCTTCGTGGACGGCCTCTACACCTGTTCGGGTGGGCGGTCTGTGGCACGCAGATCGACACGGCGGCCATTGCCCACCCGTCGCTCGGCGTGCCCGAGTCCCACCGCGCGCGCACGGTGGATTTTTACGACGGGGTGACCGTGTCCAACGCGGGCTTCGATCTCGTATGCACCGAAGACCGCATGAACGCCCCCTTTTGGCCAGGGCTGGGTGTGCAGGTCGACGCGGCGGCCTTCGGCGAGCCCTTCCTTCGCGCGACCTGACGGGTTCATGACCGCCACTCTCGCGTCGGATCCAACCTGGGCCACAGTCTGGTCAGCCAGCGAACTCGAGGCCCATCGCCACACCCTGTACCTGGCGCGCTTGCAGCGCGTACGCGACACGATGCGACGTGTCGGCATGCCGGCGCTGCTGGTGATGGACGCGAACAACATCCTTTACGCCACCGGCGCGCGCAACATGACGATCTTCGCGCTGCGTGC
>JAYVRP010000487.1:0-1833 GCA_043776215.1 Rhodoferax sp.
CGGCGGCGTGTGCGCGTTGCGCTTGGCCAATGCGCTGGGTCATCTGATCCTGCTGCCGTTTCAGGGGCAGCAGATCTGGGACGTGCACCTGCGCGGGCGGCGCCTGACGATGAAGTCGATGTTCGACGCTCCGATGCCGACGCGGGACTTCCTGTCGAGTTACGGTGGTTTCCTGCTGCATTGCGGCGTGACCGGCATGGGTGTGCCGGGCCGGGATGACACGCACCCGTTACATGGAGAACTCCATCACGCGCCTTATCAGAGCGCGGCGGTAGTACTGGGCGCGGACGAGCGGGGTGCGTATATCGGCCTGACCGGTCGTTACCGCCACACACAGGCATTCCATTGCAACTATGTGGCCACCCCGATGGTCAAGCTCTACGCGGACTCTTCGGTTTTCACCGTGGCCATGGAGATTCAGAATCAGAAGGCCAGCGCGATGCCGTTGATGTTTCTGGAACACGTCAACTTCGTCCCGGTCGATCATGGGCGCCTGGTGCAGACGGTGGTGTGTGACGCGCAACACATGCGGGTGCGCGACCACCCGGGGCCTCCGGGCGACGCCGCATCGGCCTACCAGGAACTGCTGCGACGGCTGCGCGAGCAGCCACAACAGTGCTTGGTCTTCCAGCCCGGCCAGGCCTATGACCCCGAGGTGGTGATGTACCTGCATTACCGCGCTGACAGCAGTGGCTGGGCCCGCACGCTGCAGGTTCACCCCGATGGCAGTTCCGATCTGGTGCGCCACCGACCGGAGCAGTTGAACCACGCCGTCCGCTGGCTTTGCCGAACGCCCGACCAGGATGCTTTCGGTGTCGAACCCAGCACCGCAGAAGTCGACGGCTTCAGCGCCGAAAGCCGCAAAGGCCACGTTCGCGGCCTGCCGGCAGGCGCAGTATTCCGCTCGGACCTGGAGGTCGGCGTGCTCGATGCCGAAGCGACGCAGCGCGAAGAGCAGCTGATCGGGCAAACCCTGCTGGCGCAGGCCTGAGAGCCTGTGACTATCCCGCACCCCCTCGGGGAGCCTGGCGAAGCCAGGGCTGGGGGCGCTCTCAGGTCGGGTCGATTCGGGCGGACTCCCGGATCAGCAGTTCACCGGGCAGCAGCAGGACTTCCGGTGTCAGGCTGCGATCCTCGATACGCGCACACAACAGATCGACGCACTTGCGGGCAAGGGCTTCCGTCGGTTGGCGGACGGTGGTGAGGCGGTAGGGCGGTCGCCGGGCGCTGCTGACGTCGTCGAATCCGATGATGGACAGATCGCGCGGAACCGCCAAACCACAATCGTATCGGGCCGCGTCAATGGCGCCCAGGGCCATGGCATCGTTGGCGGCCACCACCGCCGTCAGGCGGCTGTCGCGCTGGATCAGCTCGACCAGGGCTGCGTGGCCCGATTCGTAGCTGAAGTCACCCGTTGCGAGCGCGACATCGAGAACGCCCAGCTCCTGCAATCGGCCGACGACACCGAGCTGACGCTGGACCGATACCGGCGCCAACGCGCCACCGGAAATGAAGCCGAAGTGCCGATGCCCGCTGCGATAAAGTCGATCGGTGATGTCGCGATTGGCATTGACCTGGTCGCAACCCACGCTGCTGGCGTTGCCACCGGTGGCCACCCGGTTGTAGAGAACGACCGGAATGCCACGGTCGTTGCAGCGTCGGATCTGCTCGTCGGGAAGTGTGGTGCAGGCGATCACGCCATCCACCTTGAATCGCAGCACGTCGGCGATCACGTCACCGGCGCCGACCTCCTCGGTGATGGAGAACAGCAGCAGGTGCAGGCCGCGGCGCATCAACTCGACGTTGAGCTGAAACAGCATCTCCGGCGTATGC
>JAYVRP010000488.1:0-1829 GCA_043776215.1 Rhodoferax sp.
ATGGTCGACTGCGGCAGCACCATGAGCTCCACCAGATCACCGGTGCGCAACTCTTCGTGCTCCAGCAGCAGCACCAGAATACGCGCGGAAAAGTGGTTCAGGTCGTGCGCGCGAAAGTGGCGATTGCCCACGTTGGCGACGCGTGCCGCTACGGTATGCACGAGGAACGTGAGGCGGTCCACCAGTGCAGGTGCGGCCCCATCGTCCTGGTCGGGAACGGTGGGCTTGCGCGCCATCCGGGTCAGCCCTTCACCGTGGACGGCACCCCGCGTGGCCGCAGGCTGTCAAAGGCCGACCGGTCGGGGGCCCCCATGCACTGGGCCACGGCGTTGTGGAAATGCTGCACACCCGGCTCGTTGCGGCCGAAGGTGAAGGCCTGGTTACCCCCCGAGCGCAGAGATTCCTGGACTGTGAAACCGATCGCGTAGTCTTCATCACGTACCGCCCGCAGCACCAGGTCGCTGAAATTCCGGGTGGCTTCCTGCTCCTCCTCGGTCACTGGTTTTCGTGCAGCAAGCACCGTCTGGCGTGTGAGGGTGGTGTCCGGTGTCGGACCGGGGAACACCTGGCTCACCAGGCAATGGTCCCCCAGCACGCCAGAGATCGCCAGGTTCGGAAATGCCAGGTGAATCCGACGCAAATGCGTCTCCGGCTCCCATTGGTCTTGCGCAACACCCTCCAGCTCGCCCAGGCTGCGACGGCCAAAAACGAGCCGCTGGTGCGGGCCGAACGCGTCGTGCAGGATCAGGTTGCCAATGGTGTAACGGCCCACCGTCGCGCTGTGCACCGTGTTGTGGTGGTACGACTCCAGGTAACCATCCCAGGCCACCTTCCAGCCAGGGCCCGGAATCTCGCGTTGCGCGTACACGTGCCACTGGTCCAGATTCAGTGTGTCGAGTTGTCCCGCGAAGTCGCCCAGCCAGACATCGATGTCGAACGCTTCGCCAGGCGTAAGCTGCACCCACACGACACCGGCACGCTCGGCGCAGTGCAGTTCGGTCAGTGAATGGGTCTGGGCATTGACTTCACCAAATGTGGATGCGCCGAACAGGCCGGTGAGCTGGCCCCTCAGGTCGAACTGCCAGGCGTGGTAGGGGCAGACAAATCGCTGCAGGCTGCCACTGCCGGGCGGGCACAGTTGCGCCCCCCGATGGCGACACGCGTTGATGAACGCGCGAACGACACCGTCTTCGGCCCGTACCAGAATGATCGGGGTCTCCATCACCGTCATGGCCCGGTAGGTCCTGGGCGCAGGCAGCTCGATGCTCAAGGCCAGGCCCAGCGGCAGGTGCCGGAAGATCCGGTCCACCTCCAGCCGGAAGCGCCCGGGGTCGCTGTAGGCTTCCACCGGCTGGTACATGATGGTCGCGGCCTGGTCGGTGGTCTTGTTGCGCAAGTGGTCCAGCGCCCGGCGGGCCAGGGTGATCGAGTCGGCGCGTGGGTTCATGCAGGGCTCCTTCTCAAGCGCCATGGCCGTAGGTGCGCCCGAATTCCTGCCAGGCCGGCGTCGACTCCGGGAAGTCCCCGGGCAGATTGCGCCCGCCCATGGTGACACGCACCGTGCCGTTCAGGGCCTGGGTGTAGTCTTTTGCCGGCACGTAGTACAGGAACTTCAAGGTGCGCTTCTGGAACACCCAGCGCCCGTCCACCTTGCGGTAGATGTCGTCGTAGCGCATGCCCGACACACTGACTTCGTTGTCCGGGCAGGTCTCGGCATGGCTGAGCACCAGACCGGTGGCGCGGTCGGGATGGGCACTGTCGAAATGCACGAAATGGTCATGGGTCCAGTGGTAACCAGGCCCGCGGATCTTGAAAAGGCGCACGTACAT
>JAYVRP010000489.1:0-5852 GCA_043776215.1 Rhodoferax sp.
ACCCAGCACTATGCGCCGCACGACTATTACCCGCAGCGCCGATCCATGACCCGCGTCACCGTGGCAGGCGAGTTGGTGCGCGGGGTGAGTGGCCCCTACACCCCGGAAGAGGGTGTGCCGGCGCTGCCGGATGGCAAACAGGTCGCTGTGGCGGCCACGGGAAAACGGCCGATTCGCGAGTTCGAACGGCATCTTTGACAGACCCACCAGGAAACACCCATGAACAAGATCCTGTCGCGCCGCCACGTGCTGCGTTACGCCAGCCTGGCGGCGCTGGGAACCCTCGCTTCGCTCCGCACGCAGGCGCAGGGCGCCTATCCGGACCGTGTCATCAAGCTGGTGGTGCCTTACCCCGCCGGTGCGCTCACCGACAGCCTGGGCCGGCTGGTGGCCGAGCGGCTGCGCCCGGTGCTCGGCCAGGCGCTGGTGGTGGAAAACCGGCCGGGTGCCGGCACGCTGCTGGGTGCCAGCCAGGTGGCCAAGGGTCCGGCGGATGGTTACAACCTGCTGGTGGCAACCACCACCACGCTGGCCATCTCGCCCGCCATGTACAGCACCCCGCCCGCCGTAGCGGCAGATTTTGTCGGGGTGGCCATGATCGGCAGTGTGAGCCTGCTGCTGGTGACGCGCCCCGACCTGCGGGTGAACAGCCTGGCGGAACTGGTGAGCGCCATGCGCAACGAGCCCGGCAAGTTCAACTTCGCCTCGCCCGGCAATGGCAGCATGCACCACCTCATCATCGAGATGGTGAAGGCGCAGGAAAAACTCAGCGCGACGCATGTGCCCTACCAGGGCAGCTTGCCGGCCCTGACCGACCTGATGGCCGGGCGTGTCGACTTCATGTTCATCGACGCGGTGGCCGGCATGCCGCAAATCCAGGCCAGGAAGATCAACGTCATCGCGATCGCCGCGGCCAAGCGCCTGCCCGATCTGCCCCAGGTGGCCACGGTGGCCGAAACCTACCCGAAGATCGACCTGCAGGCCTGGCAGGCGATTGCCGCGCCGCGCGATACGCCGGCCCCGATCGTCGCGCGACTGAACGCCGAGATCAACAAGATGCTCGAGACGGCCGAGGTGCGTGCCACCTTGCAGAAGTTCGGTGTGGAAGGCAACCCGATGTCGGTGCAGGCCTTGAACGACCTGATCGTGGTGGACAACAAACGCTTCGGGGACCTGGTGCGGGCGGCGGGGGTGAAGGCGAGTTGAGCAGGCTTACCGCACGTGGGCCTTCGCGAAGTCGACAATCCCGCGCACAAGGGCGCGATCCACAACCGTGAAATCCATCTGGCGCAGGTCATCGACAATGTCGTCGTACGCGCGGCGGCGTCTCCCGCCTTCGAGGCATGGCCCCTCCGTGGCAACCAAAATTCCGGGCGGTTGAACGGGCAATGCCCTCAAGCGGCGGATATGCGCCAGCCAAAGGTCGCCATGGGTATAGATCTTCGTGGGCTCGTCTTGGGTAAGGTCCAAAGGTTTGATCGCTGCCACAGCGCGGCCACCCCGCTTGTGCACAAAGGGCAGGCGAATGTGGAAGTCGTCTGTACCCGCATCGTCGGCGACAAAAGAATCTGCCAAATCTTCCGCTGCCGGCGTTCGCTTTACGAGCTTCACCAAGATCTGTTCGTGGTACTCGGGCGCCGCTCCCAGGTCACGTTCGACGTAGCGGCCGAAAAGCCTGTCGAGGTCGGCGGTGGGGTCTTCCGTCAGTAGTGCCCGCAGGGGCGAATACCGCACCATGGTTTCGCGTGGCTTGGCCAGGTCTTACATCAGCATTGCCAAGTCGGCCTCTGCACCGCGCGCGGCTGCAAGGCGTTGGACGTGGGTCAACTCTGCGGTCAATCCCTTGCGCAATCTGGTCAACAGGTCGCGATTGATTTCTTCGAAAAATTGCGTGACCCGCCGCTGTTTACGCATCAGCCGAAAGCCGAAATACCCGCTTTCCGGGCAGGCCAGCGCCACACCAACATTGGCGAATTCTCCCGCATCGGCCAGGGGCAGCAGGCGGATCAGGGTATATCGGGCAAAGAGGCGATTCATGGCAGCTGCAGCGTCCCAACTTGGGCGCAAAGTCGGTCGCCTAGTCAACTAGTGGAGATCGCTTGCACTCAACTCGCCAGACAGGAATTTTCCAAAGGCGTCCTGATTGAAAATGACTGACTTGCTTGTATAGTAGGCGGCGCGCTCATACTGCTTCCTGCCTACAGTGGCCTGGCTTTCCGCGACAGCGAGTATGTACCCGGGTTTATTTTCTGCCCGGTACTGCATGTATATGACTTCCGCCTCCAGCAGACGCGTCGCAGAAGTCGCGGTGATCACGATTAGTGGCTTTTCGGTACCCAGAACGTGATCCGCCTTGAGACCTCCGGCAATTGGCAACTCAACGTCATATTTACAACTGAGATTGGCGTCGGAAGCGATCCTTTGAACAATTTCCTTCACTCGATCTTTGAAGTCACTCTCGCGACGATCCGCCCGGGAAGTGGCAATGGCATGCAACTGCTGCGCAGCTTCGGCAACTCGAAAAATATACGGTGCAATCAATTGCTCAGTGCTGGCAAACGCACGAATAACGTCGTGGTCAGTAAATTCAGCCGGCGACATGGCTGAAAGCTCGTCCGCCCAGCGGCTTACAGCCTCAGATTCGACATCTCCGCCATTGAGCCCAGCATAGAAAGCAGCTTCGCCGTTCTCGTCAATTGCGAATCCTTTTCCTGACCCCAACGGACGGATGCGCACGACGATCTGATCGTTGCTGCCTGGGTATTCGAGAGGCGTGACCACCCTCTGCACACCATTTTCGTCGGCGTGCACTTCGAACAGCGAACAGATCGCAGTTTTGAGATCTCGAGTTATGACCATAACGGCATTGATGCGTCGTCGTGATGCGGCAAGGAAATCCCACATCGCCGGCAAAATTCCACAACCAACTTTAGCCGATCAGCAGGACTTTTGGGGTCCAAATCCGCTTTTGTTGTCAAAGACAATTCTGGCGCTTGTGCTAGAAATCTGTCCGTGTAGTCGCTGCTGGTGCGACAAGGCACTTTGCAATGAAACCCCTTATGGCTTGGATGCCAATGAAATTCAAAAATTGGGCCCAGGCTGTCATTCGCAAGGCGGCAGAAAAGAAGCCCGAAAAAGGAACGATCCGACAGAATCGGGCCATCCCGCCAGTACATCAGAGCCACATGACTGTCCGACACCTCTAGCATCCCGGTCGACTGAATCCGTGGCCCACCGAGCCCTTTCATGGGTTTGGGTAATTTGTTGCGCTTTTGCGGCTTGAAGGCGGGTACCGCCGTCAGTTGCTTGACGAGTGCTTTGTGTGCCTTTAGTTCACGCGGGGTCATTGGTGCATGTGGCCGTCAAATGAATAGGTGCGATCGTGCCACTGACCTGTGAACTGGTAAATCCGCGATTACCCGCAGGTTACAACTTTTGAAGTGATTGCAGTGGTCGCCGCGGTGTACTGACTCTCGGGCAACTTGGCCGCGACTCAGTGCATTCACCACATGCGCAACGGCTGGTGGGCTCTTCAAGGCTTCGGCCATTGCAGGCTCCAGCAATTGGTCGCATTCGGTAATGATCTCATTGACGGTGGCGACGACGTGGTGCTGCTCGACGAGGGCCGGCGACGAGATTGGGCATATCTTGACCATCGCGAGGTTCCCCTGTGGGACTGCACCAGCGGTTGGTCTTGCTCGAGCAACGTCGGCAATCAATGGAAAGTCAAGGACCGAGCCAAGGAATACGGGAGCAAGCCCCTTGCAAGCCCGAATCAGCATCATCTTCAACTCGCGCGGCGCGCCAGGCAATGCTCAAAATGCCGCCCGCTCGGCCATACAAGATGTCATTGGGCTTATGTGTCAGTCGTTGAATACGTCTGACGGATTCTGCTTGGGACACAAAGCGATTCGTTGCTTGGTCCAAGAATCCCAGCGGGAACTTGTTCGTTCGAAGGCATTTTCTTCCTTCCAGTGCTCATAGCAAGACTGGTCGTGCAAGGGTAGTTCACAATCTCGCAGCCCATTGGGCCTATGGAAGCGTCGGCCGATTCACCAGTGCATCCATGGTCATAGGTGCATCCGAAGGGAGCGGGCTGTCAAATCTGTGAACTGGGAATGGCCGACCTCCCATCGCGACAGCCTTGGAGCACCCACGACGATCCTGAACGACTATAGGGTTGAAAATTGCGATCCAAAGGACGGTCTGGCGCAAAGTGGCGATGCGCGTTGGTGAGCGTCCCCGCAGCAACTCTACCTCGCCAACTGCCGCAAGTACCCCACCAACTGCCACACCTGTTCGTCGGAGAGCCCCGGATGCGGCGGCATGGCGCTGCCTGGAGAGCCAAAACGGATGATCCAGAAGAGCTGGCCGTCGGGCACGCCTTCGATGGTCCTGGCGCAATTGAAATTGCGCGGTGGCGGGTCGTACTGGCGCGCCAGCGGGCCGTTGCCATCCCCCCTCTTGCCATGGCAGACGGCGCAGTTGGCGGCCCGGTCCCCACCCTGGAACAACACGCTCGCGGTTGTTGTGGCGGCGTCGCTGGCCGGCACCGGGTTGGTCTGCGCGTAATACGCGTCGGGTGCCTTGCCGGTGAAGCGCGGTTCAGGGCAGGCCCTGTTTTGTGCGTGCGCCAACCCTGTCACACACAGCGCCCCCAGCAACATGCACCTTGCCAACGCAGTGTCGAGGCTTTCCATGGCAGGTCACACGCAGTGCCCGAAACCACCACCACGCCGGCAGTCAAGCGGACAAACAGAGGTGTTGCCCGTGGTCGTTAGCTGCCCTGTGTGCATGCGGTCCGCCTTTTGATGTGGATGCGGGAGTGTGGAAATTGGCGACGAGTTACAGGGTAGCTCTTGCGAAGCGAAGCGCGCTTGACATTGCGCAATCGTGGCGCTGGTCGATGCGCAGAAGCGGTCCGACCGCTGGCAGCCGAGGCCGTGTGCTTGAAATGCACGAAACTCAGGCGATATCAACACAAGCACGATGCTCATGGAAATCCCCGTTGCCGACCCCCAATCCCTGGGCCTGTGCCCGCAGCGAAGCGCACGCCTCATCGAGGTGCTGAAGAGCGAAATTGAACACAAGCGTTTGCCCGGCGCCGTGGTGCTGGTGGCGCGGCATGGCAAGCTTGCCCTGTTCGAGGCCCTCGGCACCCAGGACCCCGCGAGCGGCGCGGCCATGGCGCGGGACTCGATTTTCCGCCTGTACTCCATGACCAAGCCGATCGTGTCGGTGGCCGTGATGATGCTGATGGAGCGGGGCCGGTTTCTGCTCGGCGACCCGGTGGCCAAGTACCTGCCCGAGTTCGCGAACCAGCAGGTGGCGGTCGAACACAACGGGGTGGTGTCACTGCAACCCGCGGCGCAACCCGCGACCATCCAGGACCTGCTGCGCCACACCGCTGGCCTGACCTATGAGTTCTCCGGTGACTCCGCCGTGCAGCGCATGTACCGCGAGCAGCAGATTAACCAGCGCCTGTCGGGGCGCGACAACACGGCCTATGTCCAGGCGCTGGCGCGGATTCCGCTCATGTTCCAGCCCGGCAGCGTCGGTGACTACAGCCGCGCCACCGATGTGCTGGGGCGGCTGGTCGAAGTGTGGAGCGGGCACAGCCTGGGTGCTTTCCTGCAGCGCCACATCCTGGCGCCGCTGGGCATGCACGACACCGGTTTCTTCGTGCCCCCGCAGCACCACGGCCGGATCGCCGAGCCGTTTGCCGACGACCCCGAGGGGGGTGTGCTGATGCACATGAGCAACATCCGGGAACGGCCTGACTTCGAGTCGGGCGGAGGTGGCCTGGTGGGAACCGCGCGCGACTATGCCCGCTTCCTGCAGATGCTGCTGCA
>JAYVRP010000490.1:0-5838 GCA_043776215.1 Rhodoferax sp.
CCGACACCCGCCACGCCCACGCCGATCAGCGTCTGGGGCCCTGCAGGCCGGCGCGTACTCATCAGAGCATCCCGGCCAGGTGCATGGTGCCGCGCAGCGAAGCGAACTCGCTGTCGACGAATTCGTCGAACGCCTTGCCGGTCATCAGGGCCGGCGTCCAGCCGTTGGACTCCAGCGCTTCGGCCCAGGCTTTGGATTTGGTGGCCTTGACGATGATGTCGGCGAGCGCCGCGCGCTGCTCGGCCGTGATGCCTGGGCCGCCGTAAACCCCGCGCCAGTTACCCAGCACCACGTCATACCCCTGCTCCTTCATGGTGGGTACGTTGATGCCTGGCAGGCGCTTTTCGGAGGTCACGCCGATCGGGCGCATCTTGCCGGCCTTGATGTACTCGGCAAACTCGCTGTAGCCGCTGCCGCCCACCGTGACGTTGCCGCCCAGGATGGCCGCCGTGGCTTCGCCGCCGCCGCGGAAGGCCACGTAGTTGACCTTCTTCGGGTCCACACCGACCTTGCCCGCCAGCATCGAAGCCGAGATGTGTTCGGTGGAACCTTTGGAGCCGCCGCCCCATTTGACGCTCCCTGGGTCTTTCTTGAGTTGCTCGACCACGTCTTTCATGGTCTTGAGCGGGGAATCGGCCGGTACCACGAACACGTTGTATTCGCTGGTGAGACGCGCAATCGGGGTCACCTTGTCCAGGCCGACCGCCGGCTTGCTGGTGATGATGCCGCCCAGCATGACTGCGCCCATGACCATCAGGGCATTGCCGTCGCCCTTGGCGGAGTTGACGAACTGGGCCAGGCCGATGACGCCGGCCGCGCCACCCTTGTTGTCGTATTGCACCGTGTCGACCGCTTTGGCGTCGAGCATGGCCTTGCCGAGTGCGCGGCCGGTGGCATCCCAACCGCCACCGGGGTTGGCCGGAATCATCATCTTGATGTTGGAGGCGGCCAGCGCAGGCAGTGGCAGGGTTCCGGCTGCGGCCAGTGCGGCCAGGGATTTGATAAAGGTATCGCGACGCATGGGTGCCTCCAGGTGAAAATCAATCGCTCTATGATGCATCGGAAGCCTGTCAGTCGGCTGACCAAAACCCTCAGGGTAATCACCTATCCCCCGCGTCCATGCGCCTGCTGCTGATCGAAGACGATCCCGCCCTCCAACTCACACTGAGCCGCTCGCTGGAGCGCAGGGGCATCGGCGTTGCCTTGTGTGCGGATGGACTGCTGGCACTGGCGCAATGGAAGCTGCAGCAGCCCGACGTCGTGCTGCTTGACCTGAGCCTGCCTGGGCTCGACGGGCTGGAGGTGCTGAGCCAGGCGCGCCGCGCCGGGCTGGCCACGGCGGTGCTGATTCTCACCGCCCGTGGCACGGTGGGCGACCGAATTGTGGGACTGAATACCGGCGCCGATGACTACCTCGCCAAACCCTTCGACCTCGATGAACTCGAGGCGCGTATCCGCGCCCTGCACCGCCGTGCCTCCGGCGCCACCGACGACAGCCAGAAGGACGCACCGAATTGGGGCCAACTGCGACTGGACCGCCAGAGCGGCGCGTTCTACCACGGCCACCAGGTACTCGACCTCACGCCCCGCGAGCTGCGCCTGATGCAGGCGTTGGTGGTGCGCCCCGGGCATGCGGTCACGAAGGAGCACCTGCTGGAGGTGGTGTTTCCCGGGGAGGCGGACGTGCAACCCGAAGCGGTGGAGGTGGTGGTGTACCGGCTGCGCAAGAAACTGGCTGGTACGGGCGCCTCCCTCATGACTTTGCGTGGCCTGGGCTACCTGCTCAAGGCGGGTGGCTGAGATGGAGTCAGGCGTCGGCGGCCTGTCGCTGCGTCGCTATCTGCTGCTGGGCATTCTGGTGCCGGTCGGCGTCTTCATGCTACTCAATACGATCACCCTCTACCGGCAGGCGCTCGCGGCAGTCAATACCGCGTACGACCGCACGCTGCTGGCGTCGGCCAAGTCGATCGGCGAGTTGCTGGAGGTCGAGGGTGAAGGCGGCGAGGCGCGTTTTCGCGCCAGCGTCCCCTACTCGGCTCTGGAGGCTTTCGAGGCCGACAACCGCAGCCGCATGGTCTACCGGATCTCCGACGCCCGCGGCCGGCTGGTCGATGGGTTCGATGACCTGCCCCTGTGGAAGGGGCGCATCCCGGACCAGGGCCCGTACGCCGCGCTGGTGGATTTCTATGACGATCGGCTGGGCGGTGATGAAGTACGCGTGGCCGTGCTGCTGCAACCCGTGGCCAGCCAGGGCGGGCGCGGCGTGGCCACCATCCAGGTGGCCGAAACCCTGGAGCTGCGCCACACGCTCGCGCGCCAGATTTTGATCGACACCTTGTGGCGCCAGACCCTGCTGGCCAGCGTGATCGCACTCGTGGTGGTGCTGGTGGTGCAGCGCGCCACGCGCCCGGTACGCCAGCTCAGCCAGCGCATGCGCCATCGCCCCGAAGGCGACCTGACACCGATTTCCGCCACCGACCTGCCGCGCGAATTGCGGCCCCTGATGGACGCCACCAACCAGGTAATGGCGCGGCTGCAGCATGTGCTGGACCACCAGAAACGTTTCGTGCGCGACGCCTCGCACCAGCTGCGCACACCACTGGCCGTGCTCAAGATCCAAGTGCAGTCGGCCCTGCGTGGTGACGTGGCTGCGACACAGGCGCTGGGCGAAATCAATGCCACGGTGGACCGGGCCACGGCACTGGCCAACCAGATGCTGGCGCTGGCCCGGGTGGAGCAACTGCGCCAGCAAGCCGATGCCCAACGGATCGACCTGGCCGACATCGCACGAGCGGTCGCACTCGACCTGTCGCCCCTGATCGCCGACAAGGACCTGGACTTCGAGATCCAGACCGTGCCCGCCCCGGTGCTGGCCCACGAATGGATGCTGCGCGAGTTATGCCGCAACCTGCTGCACAACGCCATCAGGCACAGCCCCGTCTCGTCACACCTGGCAGTCTGCGTGGTCACGGACCGTCACCATGCCGCTGTGACCTTCGCCGACGGCGGGTCGGGCATTGGTAGCGCCTTGCGGGCGCGCCTGTTCCAGCCTTTTTCCGCAGGCAATAACCACAGCGGCTCGGGCCTGGGCCTGATGATCTGCCAGGAAATCGCGCACGCGCTGGGCGGCACCATCACGCTGGACAACCGGGTCCACCAGGGGCAGGTCCTCGGGCTGGATGCCACGGTGCGCCTGCCCCTGACGCCGACCCTCTTGTGAACGGGAGCGGCCGCTCCTGCCAAACGCGTTCCATCGAATTTGCCATTGACAACCCACAATCCCGTTCGGGCTGCGCCTGTCGAAGCCCTGTCCTGAGCCTGTCGATGGGCCCTCGCGAGCCCTTCGACAGGCTCAGGGCGAACGGAAAAATGTTGTCGCGAAATATGGAAACCTCAATCGTCGATGAACGCAAGCCGGCATCAGTCGATGCGCTCGAAGTCGATAAAGCCGCGCTCGACGCTGGTGGACACCAGCTTCACGCGCAGCTTGTCACCGACCTGCAGGCGTCCGTCGCCCGCCACCAGCTTGCCTTCGGCTGGCGGTGAAAAAATCCGGGCCCAGACGCCTTCGCCGGAGCTGCCGGTCACGAGCGCATCGAATTGCTGACCGATGCGCGATTCCAGCACCAGCGCCGCCTCGGACTTGCGCATCTTGCGCTCCACCTTGCGCCGCCAGGTAACGCGCCGTACAGCCATTGGTGGCAATCATCAGTTCTTCAATCAACTGGCGGGCGCGATTTTGAACCTGCTGGCGGATATCAACCACCTTTTCACCCTCGAACAGCGCGCGCGGCTGAAAGGTTTCGAACTCGAGTGAACCTTCGGCATGGCGGCGCAGACGCAGCTGTTGCGCCACCGCATCTTGCGTGCGTAGCTGATCGTCCATGCCAGGTACCGCTGCGGCGGCAGGCGGCAGGCGGCAACGGGCCAACGCCGTCGATCCAGGCAGACACCGCGTCATAGGCCAGTTTCGCCTTGTTGCGCACCTGCGCGCGACAGAGGGTGAAACTTGTCAGTGTTCCCTCCGCGGCAAACACCAACTCGGTCACCACGGCAAGCCGGTCTTCGCCTGCTTGGAGCGAAGTCAGATCGGTCGACAGCCGCTCTGGCAACATGGGGAAAATGCGCGCCGACGTGTAGACCGATGTGGTGTTGCCGTGCGCGTGCCGGTTGATCGGCGAGTCCTTGGCGACCACCGCATCGACATCGGCGATTGCAACCTGCACTTTCACTGCACCCTGATCGAGCGGCTGGCATACCGTCAGCTGGTCGAGATTGCGTGAAACATCGTTGTCGATGGAGCACCTCGGCAGCCCGGTCAGATCCTGAATTCCGGCGCCGGCTTCACGGCCCGGCCTGGTGATACCCGACAGCTGTTCCGCGACGGATTACGAAAACTCGGGCTCCAGTCCGCGCTCAGTCATGGCCAATATCGCGATGCGCACAAGGTCTGCCCGATGGTGGGTTCGCTGGGGCTGCGTGGTTCGCTCTACTACAGGGCTGGCTGAAGGCTGGACTCAACTTCTGCGGCATTTGGCATATGGACAGTCGCTTTGGCGAACTGCTGCTCAACAACTTCAGGCAGGGTGCTGGCGATGCTGCTAGCGGTCTCCAGCGCCACATACAGCGCGTGCCAGCCGTACACCGTGCAGGCAGTCTTGTCCTTGGCGTGCCGGGAAGCAAGATGAGTTTGGCGGCGGTGATGACAAACAAATCGTCTGACCCGGCCGTTACCGTCAAGGCCTCAAGGAACCGTGCAAAAAGCAGAACGAACGTTGCGCCATCGAACTGCGGATCCAGATCAGAGCCGCAATCGGCGGCAGCCTTCTCCAGTTGCGCACGATCAAGCAGAATCATTGCAACTCGCCCAACCGTCCAACTTGCGCATTGGCAATAGCGGCGCATGGATCACTGACTAAACGCGTTGGTGCTAAAGCCGACTCAGCCTGATCGACGGTCAATCTGTTCCACTCCAACGCCTTCTTGCTCCAATGCCCGGTGATGGCCTGCGTGAAGTCAGGCCGAACCAGCTTGGCACGCTGTGTCAGCCAATTGGCGTCTTCTTGGCGGATTACTAGGCCTTCCATTGCACCGTCGCGAAAGCTGCTGCCCTCTTCCATCACCATTTTTTGAAGCTGTACCAGCGTCACCGACCCCGCCAACACCCTTCGCACAGTTATCAGGGCGTACTCTTGGGCCCAGGTGTTTCGTCGGATCGTGCTCCAGAAGGCACCGGATTGGCGGTCATACACGTCAAACAAAAGCCACCAGTCGGGCAGTGCCTTGTAGTCGAGCGAATGGCGGGCTGCACACCACTCTCCAAAGGCAATCAAATCTGCGCCCAACGCATCGAAAAGCCGGTCTTCGTGCTCAGCCAGCCAGGATCCCAATCTGGCAAACTGGCCGCGGTAGGGGGGCGTCAGGTACTGCCCCCGGTTTTGTACGCACAAAACTCCATCCTCGGACACTGACAGACCCACGTTGGCCCCGTCCAGTTTTTCTTCCAAAACCACATTGCTGCTCAACAGCTCGCTGGCCTCTTCGATTGACAACACTTTGTCATCGCGCGGACAACCCCCAGCCAGCCAGGTGATGTGCGGTGTATGGGGGAAGCGATAGAAGTCCGTCATGGGAGCTGAGGTACAGGTCTGCCAGGAAACTTTTTCTGGTAGAACTGACGAATATCATCACCACACAAAAATTCCACGCGTATGCCACTGGCTTGCAATGCGGGCCACCAATCTAGTGTAGTGATCTGTTCTTGATTGAACTTAAATGCTGTGTGCGACTCCAATGCTCTACTACGGTCTGCATTGGAACCAGCACATGCGAGTTGCC
>JAYVRP010000491.1:0-5834 GCA_043776215.1 Rhodoferax sp.
TGGTACCGTACGATTTGCAACAATAGCAGATTTACAGCAATATCAATTAGATCGATTTCGATGAATGTAACTGTGCAGATGTTTTCAGTCAACGGGCCCCGTGCGGCACCATCCGCTGGCGCAGCCAGAGCGGCATCTCCGGGCCAATGATGGCCCGACAAAAGGACAAGTTGAAATGAAAAACGCATTTGTGACTGGCGCAGGTGGTGATATCGGAGCCGCCATCAGCGCCAGCGCGGCCGCAGCCGGGTACCGGGTCTGTCTGGTCGACCAGAACGGGGGCAAGGCACGTGCACAGGCCGCCAGTTTGTCCGGGGCCCTCGGCCTGGAGTGTGATGTCACAGATGACGCATCGGTCGAGGCCGCACTCGACGCTGCGGCGGCGCAGTTCGGCGCGCCGCCGGACCTGGTCGTCAATTGCGCCGGCATTGCAATATTCGCGCCGCTCATGGAGCAAACCCTGGAAGCATTTCGCCGGGTGCTCGACGTCAACCTGGTGAGCGGCTTCATCGTCGGCCGCGCGGCCGCCCGCCGCATGGCCGTGCGCGGCTCGGGCTGCATCGTCAACATCACATCGATCAACGGCGTGACCCCGGCGCCCAACAGCGGCGCTTATCCGGCGTCCAAGGCCGGGCTTGCGAAGCTGACCGAGCTCATGGCGGTGGAGTGGGGTCCGCTCGGCTTGCGCGTCAACGCGGTGGCGCCGGGTTTCATCGACGCCGGTCTGTCTGCGCCGTTTTTCGCCAACCCGGTGGTGCGCGACCTGCGCGAGAAAGCCGTCCCGACACGCCGCCTGGGCACCGCGCAGGACATCGCCGACGCCGTGATGTTCCTGGGCTCGGATGCCGCCAGCTATATCAATGGGCACGAGATCGTCGTGGACGGTGGTGCCAGCCGTGCGTTGCTCGCGCTGCTTCCGCGCGAGGCGCCCACCCGGCCCTGAGCCGGCATACCCGCCACCCATGATCGCCCAGCAACTCCTCAATGGCCTGATCGTCGGCGGCGTCTACGCGCTGTTCGCGATCGGCTTCACGCTGGTGTTCGGCATCCACCAGGTGCTCAACCTGGCGCATGGCGCGGTGTTCATGACCGGCGCCTTCATCGCGCTGTATGCGGTGCTGGGTGGCTGGCCCTTGTGGGCCAGTTTTCTGCTGGCCATGCTGGGCAGCGGACTGTTGTCGGTGCTGATCGAATTCGGCGCGTTCCGCAAACTGCGCCGCAGTGGGCCGGCGGAACTCGAGTTCGGCGCCATCATCACCTCCATCGGCGCCGGGCTGGCGATCATGGCCATTGCCCAGAAGGTGTCCAACACCCAGATCATGCGTTTCCCGTTCGACACCATGCCGGTGGTGATTTACGAGTTCCTGGGCCTGCGCGTCTCCGCACTCCAGTTGGTGATGGCCGCGTGTGCCGCCATCCTGGTGGTGGGGTTGACCGCCTATCTGTACCGCACGGCATTCGGGCGCCAGGTGCGTGCCGTGGCAGGCAACGAGCGGGCCGCCACCCTGGTGGGGGTGAATCCGAACTTCGTCTACTTCCAGACCTTCTTCATGTCCGGCGCGTTGGCCGGGGCTGCCGGTGTGCTGGTGGGGCTGGCCTTCAACAGCATCCACTTTGTCATGGGTGAGCCGTATCTTCTGCGCGGGTTCGTGGTCGTGATCCTGGGCGGCCTGGGCAGCATCCCGGGTGCCCTGCTGGCCGGTTTGCTGCTGGGCATGATGCAAACCCTGACCGTCGCGTTCCTGCCATCCGGCCTGACCGACACGATCATCTTTTCGATGCTGTTCCTGATTCTGCTGTTCCGGCCGCACGGCCTGCTCGGCAAGCCGGAAGCCGGTGCCATGCGGGGACGCTGATGTTCCAACTGTTCATTGCCTACCAGCCGCTGGTCGACCTGTTCCTGCTGCACGCCGGTCTGGCGCTGGGCCAGTACATCGTGTTGCGGGCCGGTGTGTTCTCCATCGCCAATGCGGGGCTGACCGCCATCGGTGCCTACCTGGCCGCCTGGCTGACCCTCAAGGCCGGTCTGCACCCGGCATTCTCCGTGGTGGCTGGCGCCATTGCCGGCATGCTGGTGTCGATGCTGCTGTCGTGGCCGCTGGCACGCCTGCGCGGGGTCTACCAGGCGATCGCCACCCTGGCTTTTGTGCAGGTGGTGTTGTCGCTCAACGTCTACTCCGAGAGCATCACCGGCGGCGCCATGGGCATGAACGGCATTCCGAAAGTGGTGTCCACCGGCACGCTGGTGCTTGCGCTGGCTGGCACCCTGTACGTCATGTGGGCTATCAACCAGACCCGCCTCGGGCGTGCATTTGACGCCATCCGCCAGGACGAAACGGTGGCAGCCTCGCTCGGCACCTCGGTACGTTATTACCAGACCGTGGCCTTCGCGCTGTCGGGCACGATCGCCGGCTTCTATGGCGGTCTGGAGGCATTCCACTCGTACTCGATCGAGCCCAGCCGTTTCGGTTTCGATTTCGTCGTCGCCATTCTGTCGTATGTCGTGCTGGGCGGGCGCCGGTCGATCTGGGGTCCGGTGGTGGGAACGGCCGTCCTGCTGGCCTTGCCGGAACTGGCGCGCCCCCTGGCCGAGTACCGCACGCTGGTCTATGGCCTGATCATGGTCGCCGTGATGGGTTACCTGCCGCGCGGGGTCTACGACACCTTCGTCGAGTACCTGTACCGGCGTCGTATTGCGCGGCTGGACCGGGCGACGCTGGCAGGCGGCACGGAGGCGAAGCAATGAGCGCCGCCCAGCCGCCCGAAGACGCTCGGGACTGCAGCCCGCAGGGCACCGGGTCCTCCGTGAACACGCTGGTGCTGGACCAGGTCTCCAAATATTTCGGAGGCGTCGTGGCCGCCGAAAAGGTGTCCATGCAGATTCCACCGGGCCGCATCACCGGCTTGATCGGGCCCAACGGCGCGGGCAAATCCACCATCGTCAACCTGATCACCGGCATGATGGAGCTGAGCTCCGGCAGCATCCGGCTCGGTGCGCGCGACCTGACCACCACCTCCCCCCACGAGATCAGCCGCGCCGGCCTGGCGCGCACGTTCCAGAACATCCGCCTGTTCAAGGAGGCGCCGGCCATCGACAACGTGATGGGGGGGTTCCATCGCCACGAGACGTGCTCGCTGCTCGCGAGCCTGCTGGCACTGCCATCGGCGCGGGCCGAGACGCGCCGCATCCGGGAGCAGGCCATGGCGCTGATGGCGCGTTTCAACATGACCCGGTACGCGAGTTTTCCGGCCGGCGGCCTGGCTTACGGGCACCAGCGCCGGGTCGAATTCATGCGCGCGCTGGCCTCGCAGCCCTCGGTGCTGCTGCTCGACGAGCCCGTGGCGGGCATGAACGATGTCGAGGCGAATGAACTCGGAGCGATTTTCCGCGGTCTGGCGGCTGATGGTGTGGCCGTGTTGCTGATCGAGCACAACATGCGCTTCGTCACCCGTCTGTGTGAACACGTGTACGTGCTCGACGGCGGCCGGCTGATCGCTGAAGGCGCTCCGCGCCAGGTCGTCTCCGACCCGGCGGTCATCGCCGCCTACCTGGGCACGTGACGCCGCCGACACCATGCTCGACATCACGGATCTCACAGCCAACTACAGCGGCATCCAGGCGTTGCGCGGGGTCAGCCTGTCGGTCAGCCAGGGCGAGATGGTGGCGTTGATCGGGCCCAATGGCGCAGGCAAATCCACCCTTCTCAATTGTGTCAGCGGCACGGTGCGGCCGGCCGGCGGGTCGATCCGGCTCGACGGCCAGGACCTGGTCGGCCAGTCCCCCTGGACCGTGTCGCGGCGCGGCTTGCTGCAAGTGCCCGAGGGACGCCAGGTGTTCGCGGAAATGACCGTGCTGGAGAACCTGCAGCTCGGCGCCACCGCGTTGCGTAGCCGCGGCGCCGCCTACCCTCTGGCGCGTGTGCTGGAGCTGTTTCCCATCCTCGCCGAACGCCGTCAGCAAAGTGCCGGCTCCTTGTCCGGTGGGCAGCAGCAGATGCTGGCCATCGGACGCGCGCTGATGGGGGGCCCGCGCATGCTGCTGCTCGACGAACCAAGCCTGGGCCTGGCGCCCCTGATCGTGAAGCAGGTGTTTGCCACGCTCAAGGCGCTCAACCAGGAGGGTCTGACGATTCTGCTGATCGAGCAAAATGCGAAACAGGCGCTTGAAGTCACCAGCCGTGCGTACGTCATCGAGCAGGGGCGTGTGGTCCACGCGGGGCCCAGCCGGGAGCTTGCCAACGACCCCGATATCGAGGCACATTACCTGGGCCAGGGCACTGCTGGCGACTGATTTTTCATTCCACAATTTCACAACAGGAGAACTTCATGAAACGATTGATCCCTACCTTGGCGGCTTCCGGGCTGGCGCTGCTGGCGACGGTATCCACCGCGAACGCCCAGGAAGTCAAGCTGGGTGTCGTGATGTCCAACACCGGCACCTATGCGTTTGTCGGCACCCCGGTCATCAACGCCATCCGCATGGCGTTCGATGAAATGCAGGCCAGCAACTACTTTGGTGCGACCAAGGTAACCCTGATGGTCGAGGACAACCGCTCCAACACGCAGGAAGCCCTGGCCCTGCTGACCCGCATGGCCACGCGCGACAACGCCATCATGGTGATCGGCCCGGTGGCGACGGGCGAGGCCATGGCGGCGGCGCCCGTGGCCAACGAACTCAAGATTCCGATCTTCACCACGGCCACCTCCCCGGCCGTGCTCAAGCCCGGTCCCTGGGTTTTCAAGGTTACGGAAACCGCCGACCAGTACATGACCCTGTTGGGTGACCATGTGGCGCAAAAGCGCAAACCCAAGTCCTGCTTCGACGTGACCATCCGCGACAACGAGGGCTACATCGTGCAACATGTGGCGTTCCGCGACACGATCAAGAAAGGCGGTGTGGCCATCGCCGCCGAAGAGTCGATCCTGTCGTCCGACACCGACTTCACCGCGCTCGCCACCAAGATCGCCAGCACCAAGGCCGACTGCCTGTTCCTGTCCACGCCGCCCGAACAAGGCGCCAACATCATCCTGCAGGCGCGCCAGGCCGGCATGCCGGCCAGCACACTGCTGGTCGGCAACACCGGCATGGGGTCCGCCAATTTCATCAAGGCAGGCGGCACGGCGGTGAATGGCACGCTGTTTTCGGCCGAGTCGGTTCCCACCGGCGTGAACGACATGGCCAAGACCTTTATCACCAACTACACCAAACGCTACAACGTGGCACCGGACTCGTGGGCCATGGTCGGTTACTCGATGGGCCTGATCGCCGGCAACGCCATCAAGGCCGCCGGCCCGAACCCGACCCGCGACAAGGTACGTGAGGCCATGCTGGCCACCAAGAACCTGCCGGTCGTCATCGGCCGCGGCACCTGGTCGATCACCGACCCGGCCACCCGCATCCCCAGCTTTGGATATGCCGTCATGAAGGTCACCGACGGCAAGTTCGTCGAGGACAAATAGGCCCGGCGCCATGCGTGAAATCAAGGGCATGTCCGTGCTGGTCACCGGAGGGGGGTCCGGGATCGGCGAAGGCACGGCGCGGCTGTTCGCCGCGCGCGGCGCGCGTGTGACCATCACCGGCCGGCGCCAGGACAAGATCGATGCGGTGGCCGCGTCCATCGGGCCGGCCTGCCGGGCTGTGGCGGGCGATGTCACCGTGCACCAGGACCGCGAGGCCATGCTAGCCGCCGCCGTGGAGCACGGCGGCCGGCTCGACGTGCTGGTCAGCAACGCCGCCAACATGTACCGCCAGGCGGTGCACGAATACACCGAGGACTTCCTCAAGGAGGCTTTCAACACCAATGTGATCTCGGGCATGATGTTGTCCAGCATGG
>JAYVRP010000492.1:0-1822 GCA_043776215.1 Rhodoferax sp.
GGCGTGTGGGTGCGAGCACGCCTGACCTGGATCGGCCGCAACCGCAACCTCTTCATGTTTGTGTCTGGGTCCGGCTTGGCGCATGCCATGACGCGCCGCACCATGGACCGCCTGCAGACGCAAGGTCGACTGCGTTTGGGGTTCGCGCCGCCGCAACTGGACTTGCAGCTCGACAGCGTGCACGGCTTGCTGACAGCGATGGACGATGACGACCTGCATCGCCAGCCGGTCTATGCAGGCGGCGGTTTGCCAGCCCGTCCACACGGCAGCCGATAATGCCGGGTTTCCCCCGCAAACCTCTGTTTTTATGAAAAAGGCACTGCTGTAAACATGGCGCAATACGTTTTCACGATGAACCGCGTTGGCAAGATCGTTCCGCCAAAGCGCCATATCCTCAAGGACATCTCGCTGAGCTTTTTCCCTGGCGCCAAGATCGGCGTGCTCGGCACCAATGGATCGGGCAAGTCCACGCTGCTCAGAATCATGGCCGGTATCGACAAGGAGATTGAAGGCGAAGCAACCCCGATGCCCAACCTCAACATCGGATATCTGCCTCAGGAGCCCCAGCTGGACCCGACCCAGACCGTGCGCGAAAGTGTCGAGGCCGGCATGGGCGCAGTGTTCACCGCCCGGGCGCGGCTCGAGGAAATTTATGCCGCATACGGCGAGCCGGATGCCGACTTTGACAAGTTGGCCACCGAACAGGCCGAGATGGAAGCCATCATCGGCTCGGCAGGTACCGATTCCGAACATCAGCTCGAAATCGCCGCCGACGCGTTGCGCCTGCCACCGTGGGACGCCAACATCGGCGTGTTGTCAGGCGGTGAAAAGCGTCGCGTCGCCCTGTGCCGCTTGCTGCTCTCCAAACCCGACATGCTGCTGCTGGACGAACCCACCAACCACCTGGACGCCGAGTCGGTGGACTGGCTGGAGCAGTTCCTACAGCGCTACCCCGGTACCGTCGTGGCCATCACCCACGACCGGTATTTCCTGGACAACGCCGCCGAGTGGATTCTCGAACTCGACCGGGGTTCCGGCATTCCGTACAAGGGCAATTACAGTGCCTGGCTGGAACAGAAGCAGGACCGCCTGGTGCAGGAGCAAAAGGGCGAGGAATCGCGCGCCAAGGCCCTGAAGAAAGAGCTCGAATGGTCGCGCCAGAACCCGAAAGCGCGCCAGGCCAAGAGCAAGGCCCGGCTGGCCCGTTTCGAGGAGTTGTCCGACTTCGAGTACCAAAAACGCAACGAGACCAACGAAATCTTCATCCCGGTGGCGGATCGCCTGGGCAACGAGGTCATCGAATTCGTCAATGTCAGCAAGTCCTTCGGGGATCGCCTGCTGATCGACAACCTGAGCTTCAAAGTGCCGGCAGGCGCCATCGTGGGCATCATCGGGCCCAACGGCGCCGGCAAATCCACGCTGTTTCGAATGATCTCGGGGCAGCAGAAGCCCGACAGTGGCGAGGTCAAGATCGGGTCCACCGTCAAGATGGCTTTCGTCGACCAGAACCGTGACGATCTGTCCAACGAGAAAACTGTCTGGGAAGACGTGTCGGGTGGCCTCGACATCCTCAACGTCGGCAAATTCCAGATGGCCAGCCGCGCGTATTGCGGCCGTTTCAACTTCAATGGTGCCGACCAGCAAAAACGTGTGGGGATGTTGTCCGGTGGCGAACGCGGGCGCCTGCACCTGGCCAAGACCCTGATCGCTGGCGGCAACGTATTGATGCTGGACGAACCGTCCAACGACCTCGATGTGGAAACACTGCGGGCGCTCGAAGATGCGCTGCTGGAGTTTGCCGGTTCGCTCATGGTCATCAGCC
>JAYVRP010000493.1:0-1819 GCA_043776215.1 Rhodoferax sp.
TCAGATCGTGGAACAGTGGGTCGGGGAGCTTGACGGATAGTGCTTTCATCGGGCAATTGTATTACCCCTATGGCAGCTGTGAAATACATGTAGGGAGAAGACATGCAAGGCATAGCGTTCAGCTCACGCTTCCACCCCAAACTGCCTCAGAATCAGGACTCGAGCGGCGCCGCCTTGTATTTGCCCGCCAGTGTCTGCTGAACCGAGGCCGGAACCTGCGCATAGTGCGAGAACTCGATGTTGTACGAGCCCTGGCCCGCAGTCAATGATTTGAGCCGTCCCTGGTAATCGTCGAGTTCGGCCATCGGCGCCAGCCCGCTGATCGCCACCGTGTTGGCGGGTCGCGGCTGGGTGCCCGCGACGTGCCCGCGTTTGGTGGCCAGGTCGCCGGTCAGGTCGCCAATGCTGGCCTCCGGCGCCAGCACCTCGATGCGCACGAGGGGTTCCAGCACGATCGGACCGGCCTTCGACACCGCGTCGATCGTGGCCTTGCGGGCGGCCGCAACAAACGCGACCTCCTTGCCGTCCACCGCATGTGTCTTGCCGTCGTACACGGTGACCCGCAGGTCCTGCAGCGGGAAACCGGCCACCACGCCTTCAGCCAGCGCCTGTTGCACGCCTTTTTCCACTGCGGTCATGAACACACCAGGGATCGCGCCGCCTTTCACGATGTCCACGAACTCGAAGCCGGCGCCGCGCTCCAGCGGCTCGACGCGCAGGTAGACCTCGCCGAACTGCCCGGCGCCGCCGCTTTGTTTCTTGTGCCGGCAATGCCCCTCGGCGGAGGCCGTGATCGTCTCGCGGTAGGCGATCTGCGGTGTGCTGGTGTCGAGCCCCAGCTTGTACTGCTGCTGCATGCGCGCGAGTTTGGCGCGCAGGTGCATGTCGCCGAGGCCGCGGATCACCGTCTCGTTGCTCCCCGGGTGGCGCTCGACACGAAAACACGGGTCTTCGAGTTCCAGCTTGTGCAGCACTTCGAACAGGCGCTGTTCGTCGCCCTTGCGCTGGGTGTGCACGGCCAGGCCGACCATGGGCTGCGGGAACTCCAGCGGCTGCAGGTGGATGTGGTCCTCGTCGTGGGAGTCGTGCAGGACACAGTCGAACACGATGTCATCGACCTTGGCCACGGCGCCGAGTTCGCCCGGCACCAGCGCATCGGTCTCGACGTAGTCCTTGCCTTGCAGGCGGTACAGGTGGGCCACCTTGAATGCACGTTTGGCCGAGCCGACAAACAGCTGTGCATCCTTGCGCACGGTCCCCTGGTGCACCCGGAAGATCCCGAGTTTGCCAATGAAGGGGTCGACCACTACCTTGAACACATGGGCCAGCACATGCAGTTCGTCGTCTGCCTGGGCCTGGAACGGTTGCGTCTGCTGGCCAGGCTCACCCCGATAGAACGGCGGTGGATTGCCCTCGGACGGGCTGGGTGCGAGCCGGGTCAAGACATCGAGCAACTGCGGCACACCGGCGCCTGTGCGGGCCGAGACGAACAGGATCGGAATCAGGTGCCCCGAGCGCAGGGCGCTTTCGAACGGGGCGTGCAGATCCTCCGGACTGGGGTCGGCACCGTCCTCCAGGTAACGCGCCATCAGGCCTTCATCTTCCTCGACGATCTGGTCGATCAGGATGCGGTGCGCGGCCGTCACCGAGCTGAAATCGCCGTCGCCGCTGTCGTGCCCCAGCAGTTCCACCACTTCCTGCCCGTTGCGCACCGGCAGGTCCAGCAGCAGGCATTGCTTGCCGAATCGCAACTGGATGTCGGCCACCAGGGCCGGCAGGTCGACGTTGTCGGCGTCGATCTTGTTCACCACCACCATGC
>JAYVRP010000494.1:0-5819 GCA_043776215.1 Rhodoferax sp.
ACACAGGTCGCGCCCGCATCGACCACGACATCGAGCCCATCGCGAAACGGGAAGAATGCATCACTGGCAACCACGCTGCCAGCGAGCGACAAACCGGCATGTTGCGCCTTGATGCTGGCGATGCGGGCTGAGTCGAGCCGACTCATCTGACCGGCACCCACCCCGACGGTGGCGCCAGCGGAACAAAAAACAATCGCGTTGGACTTGACGTATTTCGCCACCGTCCATGCAAACAGCAGGTCCTGCAACTGCGCCGCCGTCGGCTGCAACCGGGTCACGATCACCAGATCCGACAAAGCCATCTCATGGTTGTCGGCCGTCTGCATCAGCAAGCCAGAGCCCACGCGCTTGATATCGACCGCATTGCGCCCTTGCTGCCAGGCACCAGCCCCCCCTGGTGGCAATCCGATCTGCAACAAGCGCACATTGGGTTTTGACTTGAAAACCGCCAGCGCCTCGTCCGAGAACCCGGGAGCCATCAGCACCTCTACAAACTGGCGCCCCACCTGCTGCGCGGTTTGCGTATCGACCGGGCGGTTGAAGGCGATGATGCCGCCGAAGGCCGACGTCGGATCGGTCTTGAAGGCCTTCGCATACGCGTCCAGCGGATCCGTACCCACGGCGACACCACATGGATTGGCGTGTTTCACGATCACACAGGCGCTGGCCTGAAAACTCTTCACGCACTCCCACGCCGCATCGGCATCGGCGATGTTGTTGTAACTCAGCTCCTTGCCCTGCAATTGCACCGCGCTGGCCAACGATCCGGGCGCCGGGTAGAGGTCACGGTAATACGCGGCCTGCTGGTGCGGATTTTCGCCATACCGCAGGTCCTGCAGTTTGACGAATCGGCCGTTGGACTGCGCCGGAAAGTTGGCATGGGTACCGTCGTGCTGGATGCCCGACAGGTAGTCACTGATTGCTCCGTCGTACTGGCTGATCCGGTTGAACGCGGCAACTGCCAACGAGAACCGGGTCTTCTCGCCCACCTTGCCATTGGCACGCAACTCGGACAGTACCTGGTCGTACTGTGATGCATCAGTCAGCACCGCCACGTCCTTCCAGTTCTTGGCCGCGCTGCGCACCATCGCCGGCCCACCGATATCGATGTTTTCGATCGCGTCTTCCAGCGTACACCCGGCTTTGGCGACTGTCGCCTCGAAGGGGTACAGGTTGACCACCAGCAGATCGATCAGGTCAATGCCATGCGCCTGCAACGCCGCCATGTGGGTCGGCAGGTCCCGGCGGGCAAGCAGACCCCCATGCACCTTCGGATGCAGGGTCTTGACGCGGCCGTCAAGCATCTCGGGGAAACCCGTCAGGTCGGCAACCTCGGTCACAGCGAGGCCGTGGGCTGCGAGCAAGGTGGCCGTGCCGCCGGTGGACAGCAGCTTGACACCGAGCGTCTGCAGCGCTGCCGCAAACTCGACGATACCGGTCTTGTCGGACACAGAGATCAACGCATTCATGCTGGTGTTCGATTCTTCAGGTGAGCAACTTGTGCTCGACAAGTTTCTTGCGCAGTGTGTTGCGGTTCAAGCCCAACCACTGGGCGGCCCTGGACTGGTTATTGTCGGCCTGCTGCATGACCACCTCCAGCAAAGGCTTCTCGACAACCCGCACCATCATGTCGTACATGCCGTCGGGCTCGGTGCCCCGAAGGTCCTTGAAATAACCCTCCAGGCTGGTGCGCACACACTCCTCGATGTGCTTCTTGCTCATTGTTCTGTCTCCATCTGTTCTGCTTGTGCTCCATCCGGCAGGCCCGGGGAAGGCTCCGGCAACCGGTCCATTTGCCACCCCAGTTGATCAAAGTATTGCCCAACTGCTGCGGCTTGCGCCGCGCAGTCGGTCAGAAGGTTCATGCGGGCCCGGAATTCCTCACCGCCCGGCAACAGCCGCACGTACCAACCGATATGTTTGCGAGCACTCAGCATGCCGATGGTGGCGCCGTAAAGACTGTAGTGGTCCTCCAGATGGTCGAGCGACCAACGCCGGACTTCGGTAACCAGCGGTTGCGCAAGGTGGGTTCCCGTGGCCATGAAGTGGGCCATGTTCCGGAATATCCAGGGCCGGCCCTGCGCAGCACGACCTACCATGACCGCATCCGCGCCGGTCACGGACAACACGTCCCGTGCTTGTTCCGGCGTCGTGATGTCGCCGTTGGCCACCACGGGAATGCGCAGGGCGGATTTCACTTCGCGCACCGTGTCAAATTCCGCCTGACCGCGATACCCCTGCTCGCGGGTGCGCCCATGCACAGCCACCATCTGCGCACCGGCGTGCTCGGCGCCTTGGGCGATACGTACTGCATTCCTGTGCGAGTCACACCAACCGGTGCGCATTTTCAGTGTCACCGGCACGTCGTGCGGTGCGCACGCATCCACCACGGCCTGCACGATGGACAGTGCCAGGTCCTCATCCTGCATCAAGGCCGAGCCGGCCCACTTGTTGCAGACCTTCTTGGCCGGGCACCCCATGTTGATATCGATGATCTGCGCACCACGCTCCACGTTATACAGAGCAGCCTGCGCCATCATTTCCGGCTCGGTACCTGCAATCTGGACGGCGATCGGGCCTGGTTCGCCATCGTGGTTGGCACGCCGCGATGTCTTGAGCGATTTCCACAGGTCCGGGCGTGAGGTCACCATTTCGCTCACTGCGTAACCTGCCCCCAGGCGGCGACACAACTGCCTGAAAGGACGGTCTGTCACGCCCGCCATCGGGGCGACCATGAAGCGATTGGGAAGCAGAAACTGACCGATCTTCATGCGCTCGGGAGATCAGAAAAGGGAGGGGGTGAGGGGTGGAAAGCCGGGGCGAAAGAACATTCTAGCTGCCCAAAATTTCAGCAATTGAAATGCGAGTCCGTCGTCCCCGAGCCCTGCCTATACTTGCGCCACCCATGGAAGCCTGGATCGAACACCTCATTGCCTTGCTGGCGCTCCCGCGCTTTGGCTTGAGCACCGTATTCGTGGTGTCTTTTGTGTCGGCAACCTTGTTGCCTCTCGGATCCGAGCCCGCGGTTTTCGGTTTGGTGAAGCTCAACCCGAGCCTTTTCTGGAGTGCCATCGTGGTGGCAACTGCGGGAAATACGCTGGGCGGGGCCGTCACCTGGGCCATGGGATTTGGTGCGCACCGGGTCGTCGACAAATACGGACACTCAAGCCACCACGTCAGGGCGCTGCGCTGGCTCGAGCGCCTAGGTCCGAAAGCCTGCCTTTTGTCCTGGTTGCCGGCTGTGGGTGACCCGTTGTGTGCCATCGCCGGCTGGTTGAAATTTCCCTTCTGGCCCTGCATCGTGTACATGGGTATCGGCAAGTTTTTCCGGTACGTCGTGATGACGGCGCTGCTGCTGTGGGTCTTCCCCGGGGGCATTCATTGGCAGAGCGGCATCCTTGGCCTGCTGTCCTGAAACGCATAATTGCCCCATGGAAACCAAGTGGCTTGAGGATTTTGTGAGTTTGGCCGAGACACGCAGCTTCAGCCGGTCGGCGCAATTGCGGCACGTGACCCAACCTGCATTCTCCCGCCGCATCCAGTCGCTGGAAGCCTGGGCCGGAACCGACCTGGTGGACCGCAGTTCCTATCCGACCCGATTGACTCCCGCCGGTGAAACTCTCTACGACCAGTCACTGGAAATGCTGCAGGCGCTGCAGAGCACGCGTGCCATGTTGCGCGGCCATACCTCCGCAGCGCAGGACGTCATTGAATTCGCCGTCCCGCACACCTTGGCATTCACGTTTTTTCCGGCCTGGGTATCCGGCCTGCGAGAAGCGTTCGGCCCGATCAAGAGCCGCTTGATCGCACTCAACGTCCACGACGCCGTTTTGCGGTTGGTCGAAGGCAGCTGCGACCTGCTGATCGCCTACCACCATAGCTCCCAGCCTTTCCAGCTGGATCCCGATCGTTACGAAATGGTGAGCCTGGGGGAGGAGGTGGTCGCGCCATACGTCAAGCCGGACCACCAGGGCCTGCCTCTGTACAGCCTGCCGGGACGGCTGGCGCAGCCCTTGCCCTACCTGGGATATGCGCCAGGGGCCTACCTGGGTCAGATGGTGGACATGATTCTCAAGCAGTCCAGCACACCCATCCACTTTGACCGGGTCTACGAAACCGACATGGCCGAAGGACTGAAGGCAATGGCTCTGGAGGGCCACGGAATCGCGTTCCTTCCCTTCAGTGCCGTCAAGAAAGAGCTGCTTTCGAAGCGCCTGGTCAGCGCGTTGCCGGACGCGATGGCGTCAATGCAGATCACGATGGATGTGCGCGCCTATCGCGAGAAGCCGGTGAGCCATGACAGTGCGCGGATCTCCACACGCAACCAGAAACTCGTGGCCACAACATCCAGGACCAGAGCCTCCAGCGTCAAGAGCAGCGCCCAGGCGCTGTGGGACTATCTCTTGACGCAAACCCGCACCGCGTGACGCCTGACCACCATGACCGTAGACACCACCTCCCGCCTGCCCGACACCTTGACCATCACCCGGCCGGATGACTGGCACCTGCATGTGCGAGACGGCGAAGCCCTGCGCACCGTCGTGCCCCACACTGCCGCGCAATTCGGCCGCGCGGTGATCATGCCCAATCTCAAGCCACCCGTCGCAACGGTGGATCAGGCACAGGCCTATGCCCGGCGCATCCGTGCGGCGATCCCTGCGGGCAACCCGTTCGAGCCGCTGATGACGCTGTACCTCACGGACAACCTCGACCCTGACGAAATCCGGCGCGCCAGCGACACGCGTGACGTCAGGGCTGCCGCTCAAGTGGTGGCCGTCAAGTTGTACCCGGCGGGAGCCACCACCAACAGCGATGCCGGCGTCACAGATCTGCGCAAGACCTACCAGGTGCTGGAGGCCATGCAACGCACCGGATTGCCCTTGCTGATCCATGGTGAGGTGACATCCCCCGACATCGACCTGTTCGACCGCGAGGCGGTGTTCATCGACACGCAGCTGGCGGGCTTGCGCAGGGACTTTCCCGAACTCAGAATCGTGCTGGAACACATCACCACGAAAGAAGCCGCGCAGTACGTTCACCAGGCGGGGCCCCACACAGCGGCCACGATCACGGCGCACCACCTGCTCTACAACCGCAATGCCATTTTCACTGGTGGCATTTGCCCGCATTATTACTGCCTGCCGGTCCTCAAACGCGAAACCCACCGGCTGGCCCTGGTGGAAGCCGCCACCAGTGGTGACACGCATTTTTTTCTAGGCACCGACAGCGCACCACATGCCACCCACCTGAAGGAACATGCGGCCGGGTGCGCCGGCTGCTACACGGCCTATGCGGCCGTCGAGTTGTACGCCGAAGTCTTCGACCGTGCACAGGCGCTCCATCGCCTGGAGGCCTTCGCCAGTTTCCACGGGGCCGATTTTTATCAGCTGCCCCGCAACAAGGAACGTATGGTGCTCGAACGCAAGGCGTGGCAAATGCCGCAGCAGTTCGCCTTTGGGGATGCCAGCCTGACACCCCTGCGTGCCGGCCAGATGCTGGACTGGAAAATCCGGTAGACGCGCGTTGTGACAGTCGACACGCTGAACTGGTTGCCGCCCTGGTATGCCCCCTGGCGCGAAATCGGGCAGGCAGCAGCAACCAAAGTGTCATGCGGTGTACCCGCGTGGCAGGCATTGAACGAGCTGGGCCCGGCACCCGTGCGGTTCGTGCCCCACACGGCATTGCCCTTGACGGAAAGTTACGAATTGTTCATCGCGCGCACCGGGTGTTGCCCGACCCGGGACGGTACGCACGATTTTTTCAACGGCCTGTGCTGGCGCATGTACCCGGCCACCAAACATCAGTTGAACCGATTGCAG
>JAYVRP010000495.1:0-1817 GCA_043776215.1 Rhodoferax sp.
AAAACCGAGTTCAAGAAACACTTTCATTACTCGCGCTCACGCAATTTGGCGATCCGAAAGTATTTGGGCACGGGTGCAAGCTGGCGTTACGTGGCAAAAACTGCGTTGGTGGCGCTGCCTGCCACGGTGGTGTACGCCCTGCTGCTTCAACGCAAACACATGCTCAAATGGTTCGCGTGGGGCTGCAGTGCCTGGGTTCGGGTCTTCGCGGATGCATGTTCGCTCGTTGCCGCCCGGTAGTCATGGGCGCCATTGCTGCCTGTGAATCCCCTCATTCACCACGCTTGGGAATTCGCTCCAGGAAGTCCTCGTCGTAGCGCAGCGCCACGTACCTGAAAAAGCATTCCAGACCGATGAACAGGCAATACAAAAAGCCCTGCGGCCCGCACCACATGCCACCTTCAATCACGTAATAGCGCAGGAAATTCACCCAGCCTGACAAGGCTCCACGAAAGATACCTCCCCGCTTGCCCTGGCGCGACCGTTTGACCGCACCAAGTTGCACATACTGCGCAAGCTTGACAAGGCTGCCGTGGATGGTCTCGCGCGAATGGTGCAACAGCCGGGTACGGAAAGTGTGTTCGGGTGCAAGCGGTTGGCGCAAAACCGCATGTTCGTGCACCACGCCCTCGAAACCCAGAATCTGATCGCGACGAAACATGCGCTGCACCTTTTCACTGGCGCGCATGCGTCCGAGCCGACGGCCAAAGGCCACATGTTCCCATCGGACCAAACCGGTGACGATCCGGTTGCCACGCACCACGGCTTCAATTTCATCGCGCAGGCTCTCGGGAATCCGTTCGTCCGCGTCCAGCAGGAACAGATAGTCACTGCTTGCATTTGCCAACTGGTGCTCGCGATGCGCCGCAAAGCCCTGCCAGTCGGGCTGGACGACCACCTTGGCACCAAGATCACGCGCCAGTGCCACGGTACTGTCCACGCTGCCACTGTCCAGCACGAGGATCTCGTCCGCGAAGGCCGCGCTGCGCAGGCAATCGACTATGTGGCGCTCTTCGTTCAAGGTGAGAACGGCAATGGTCAATGTAGGCAAGCTGAATCCCATTTCATTGTCGATTGAACAGTATCCATCAGTGCCAACGTCGCCACCAAAGCCTGTGTGTCGTCCCATCAAGGGCCGTGGTGGGCACGGCGATGGCGTTGGCCGCGTCCATCGAGGAGCCGCGTCCGACGGCCATGATCGCGTCGCAGCCGTGCGCGCGGAAGAACTCGATGCCACGTTCGACCAGCGGGAGGGGCAGGAATCGCGGCGCTTTGCCAGCGCCCTTCATCAGCGCGCCCAGGCCCGCAGCGCGCGCGGAATCAGGCCGGAAGTCGAGGTTCACATTCTTGTCTCCGATGGTGACGAACACGGATTATGGCTGGCGCGCTTGTCGGGAATGCAGGCCATGCGGTTCCCAGGGCCGAACCCTCGGTCAACGGCAGGCCCACGTCCGGAATTCGGCTTCAAGCCGGACGGCCGCCGCACCAGCGCCATCGAGACACAATGCCTTGCCCATAGTCCATTTTCCGTTCGGGCTGAGTTTGTCGAAGCCGCCTGCCCTGAGCTCGTCGAAGGGCGCCCGTCAAGCCCAGTCCTGAGCTTGCGCACGACCAGCCCGGTGGCGTGGCCTTGCATGTGTTCCTCTGTCCTTCGCCAGGAGGGTGATGGTCCGGCATTGCGGTTGTTGGCGATGCGGCAAGTCATGGGCCAAAAGGCCCGACAAAGGAGTCGAGCTTGGAGCCATCATGGGTGACCAGGAGCGACCCGCCACGCCATAATTGCGCATGATTTTTCTTCTGTTTCTGCTCGGCCTGGA
>JAYVRP010000496.1:0-1817 GCA_043776215.1 Rhodoferax sp.
AGTACAACCCGCAGTCGGTCATCATCAGCAAGAAGTTCTGGGACACGCTGTCGGCCGCCGAGAAGAAGATCATCGAGGACTCCGCGCAGGAATCGGCCAAGTACCAGCGCGAGCAGGCGCGTGGGCAGGTGGCGTCGGCGCTGGACAACATGAAGAAGAACGGCATGCAGGTGACCGAGTTCTCGGGCGCCGAGATCGTCAAGTTCGCGGCCAGGATGAAGCCGGTCTACGAAAAACATGCGGTCGCCGTCGGCGAGGCCACGGTCACCGAGTTGCTGGCCGAATTGGCCAAGGTCCGCAAGTAGCCGTTTTCATGGCGCCAAAGCGAATTGCGCAAGCGGGCACGGGTGAAATCGGCCTGACCCGCAGCAACCCTTCACAAACGGAGAAGCCTCTATGAAGATCCTCGTCCTCCATGGCATCAACCTCAACATGTTCGGCAAGCGCGACTCGGCGCAGTACGGCACCGTCACGCTGGCCGAGATCAACAGCAGCCTGGCGGCACTGGGCCAGGAGCTGGGCGCCGAGGTGGACCCCTTCCAGACCAACTTCGAGGGGGCGATGGTCGAACGCATCCACCAGGCCCATTCCGAGGGTGTGGATGCAATGCTGATCAACGCGGGCGCCTGGACCCATTACAGCTACGGCATCCGAGATGCGCTGGCCATACTGACCTGCCCGATCATCGAGGTGCACATGTCCAATATCCACGCGCGGGAGGCGTTTCGGCATGTCTCGGTGTTTTCGGAAATCGTGCGCGGGCAGATTTGCGGCTTCGGGGCCGACAGTTACCTGCTGGGCCTGCGCGCCGGTGTGGCGGCGGTGAATGCAGCGAAGAAATGATCACGGGCCGCACCGAGATCATTGCCCATATCGGTTACCCGACCCACGCCTTCAAGGCGCCGATGATCTACAACCCGTATTTCGAGCAGGCGGGTATTGATGCCGTGGTGGTGCCCATGGGTGCGCAGGCAGAGGTGTATCCGGCCTTGTTGAAGTCGCTGTTGCAGCTCACCAACATCCGTGGCGCGCTGATCACCATGCCGCACAAGGTGACGACGGTCGGGTTGCTCGATGTGGCCACTCCGACCGCGCTGGTAGCCGGTGCCTGCAACGCGGTGCGGCGGGACGACCAGGGACGGCTGGTGGGTGATATGTTCGACGGTACGGGTTTTGTCCGCGGTGTGCTGCGCAAAGGCCTGCGATTGCAGGGAGCCCGAGCGCTGGTGGTGGGAAGTGGCGGTGTCGGATGTGCCATTGCCGCATCCTTGGCGGCCGAGGGACTTGACGAGATCGGCCTGTACGATGTGCACGTCGCCTCGGCGGACGCTTTGACAGTGCGTCTGCGACATCACTACCCCGCATTGCGTGTCGCCACCGGCTCCAACGACCCGGCCGGTTACGACCTGGTGGTCAACGCCACTCCGATGGGCATGGACGAGGGCGACCCACTGCCCATGGATGTCACGCGCCTATCGGGCGACACCTTTGTCGGCGAAGTGGTGATGAAGACCGAGATGACCGCCTTTCTGGCCGCCGCACGTGCCCGTGGCTGCCGTGTGCAGGTGGGCTCTGACATGTTGTTCGAGCAGATCCCGGCCTACCTCGAATTCTTCGGCTTGCCCACCACGACGCCGGAGCACTTGCGTTCGCTGGCGCAACTGCAATACAGCTGACGACCCAGGGCGATTCCCCCTGAGCCCTTCGACAAGCTCAGGGCAGGCGGCTTCGACAGGCTCCCTTCGACAAGCTCAGGGCAGGCGGCTTCGACAGGCTCCCTTCGACAAGCTCAGGGCAGGCGGCTTCGACAGGCTCAG
>JAYVRP010000497.1:0-1817 GCA_043776215.1 Rhodoferax sp.
GCCTGGTGTACCCGCAACTGGCCGCGCAGCAATTGTTTCGAGATGCCGTCGTAGTCCACCAGGTAACGCATGGCTTCCCAGACGGCCGGGTTGCGCAGCTTTTCTGACTTCTGGTTCAGACTGATGAAGTGCACGGCAGCCTGCGGAAAATCCTCCACGCGCACATCGGTGCGGGTTCGCAGTGCGGCGATCTGGTCTGGCCCGAGATCACGCGCGATGTCGGCATCCCCGGACTCGATCAGCAGCCGCTGGGTCGCCGGCTCGGGCACGTTCTTGATCAGGATGGCGTTCAGCTTGGGGGCATCGGCACCTTGCTTGTTGGCTTCGAGCAGCAGCACTTCCTTGGGCTTGAAAAGCTTGAGCGCAAACGAGCCGCTGCCTGCGGAGTTACGGTTGAGCCACTGGTTGCCCAGGTCGCCGTTCTGCTCCCTGGCCATCACGACCTTTTCATCCACGATGTTGCCCGGGCGCGCGCCGAGCACGTTGAGCACGTAGCCGGGGCCGAAGTCGCCAGTCCACGTCACCAACACGCCGCCGCCGGGGCCTTTAGTGACCATCTGGGTGATGTTGTCGTTGGTCCAGCCGAGCTGGGCCAGTATGAAGGCCGGCGCCTTGTTGAGCTTGATGACGCGGCGGAAGGAAAACAGCACGTCCTCGAAACGCACGGGGTTGCCACCGGCAAACGTGGCGTTGGGGCGCAGCAGGAATTCGATCGACTTGCCATCGGCGGACGGTTTCCAGGATGCGGCGACACCGGGCAGCAGTTTGGTCGGGTCGCGCGGGTCGTACTGGACCAGCCCCTCGTAGATGTTGGAGACCACCTCGCCGCTGGAGAACTCGAACGCCTCCGCAGGATCGAGGCTGACGATGTCCTCGATGTTCTTGGCCACGACCAGCGTGTCCTTGGGTGTGGCCGCCCAGGCGCCAAAAGCGACGAAGGCACCCAGCAGGGCGGTGAAGAGTTTGCTTTTCATGGGGACATCCTTGGGTTGATGGTGAAACTACACTGACTTGGCGGACTGGGTTGACAGGTGTTTTTCGTAGGCGAGAAAACCCTGCAGGGCCATATCCCGAACCGCGTCGCAGGCCTTTTGCACCTCGCCGCGATAAGCACCGGCCCGGTCCAGCAGGTTGAGCGAACCGAACAGGCGCCGGCCCTGGAGCACCGGCACGTTGACGACCGCACCGAACCCCAGCGCCATGATCATGTCGAGGTCCTGAAAATGGGGGCCAAATTCCTCGGGTGTGCTGGCCACGAAACATTGGCCAGTGGCCATCACATCATTCCATTCGGAGTGGTGCACCGGCTTGCGGCCGCCCGTCGGGTATTGCGCCGGCATGTTGGTGAATATCCGCTCGACCTCCCTGCCCGACGGCAAGGTGTATGACACGGTGAACAGAATGTGGCCCACCGTCTCCTGGAGCTGGTCACTGACGGCCTGGAAGATGTCCTCGAATCGATCAGTCGGTTCAGCCACGTTTTCCTGCTTTCCGGACAAGTTTTCTGCTGGCCACCATGCCGGTCGGCGAACCATGCAGCTTCAGGTCGGCACCCGCGTCGTCGGCATCGGCATCGTACCGGAACAGCGGCGCCGTGCCGACCCACAGGACGCTCGCGTCACTGGCAAACGGGTTCTCCCAGCCGTGCGGGGTGGTGGACGGCAGGTGCACCGAGTCGCCTTCGGACAGGTGGATCTTGCGCCCGCCGAGCGTGAACCGCACACCGCCGCGCAGGACATACACCAGCTCTTCGCCCGGGTGGGTCACCGGCATGGACTTGTGCCGCGGCGGCACCGTGACCACCAGGGCGTTCACGA
>JAYVRP010000498.1:0-1814 GCA_043776215.1 Rhodoferax sp.
CCCGCCAGCACCTCCCATGGCCGCCTGACCGAGGCGCAGCGGCAGGTTGCCGGTATTGGCCAAGGGCTGGTTCGTCTGGCCGTGGGCCTGGAACACGTGCCTGATCTGCAAGCTGATCTTGCGCGCGGATTGGAGACGTTGTGACCGACATCAATGCACATTCGCGCCGGGTCCGTACCCGTATCGCGCCGTCGCCCACCGGTTTCCTGCATCTGGGAACGGCGCGCACCGCTTTGTTCTCGTGGGCTTTTGCGCGCCATTTCGGGGGCGACTTCATCCTGCGCATCGAAGACACTGACGTCGCACGCTCGACCCAGGAAGCGGTTGACCAGATCATCGCCGCCATGCGCTGGCTGGACCTCGGTTACGACGAAGGTCCGTTCCACCAGATGCAGCGCCTGGACCGCTACCGCGACGTGATTGCCAGCATGTTGGCACAGGGAACCGCCTACCATTGTTATTGCCAACCCGATGAACTCGAAGTCATGCGCGACGCGCAGCGCGCCCGCGGCGACAAGCCGCGGTATGACGGCCGCTGGCGCCCCGAGTCGGGCAAGGTCTTGCCCGGTGTGCCCGAGGGCTTGATGCCGGTGGTCCGGTTTCGCAACCCCATGGGTGGCGAGGTAACCTGGAGCGACCTGGTGAAAGGCCCGATCACCATTGCCAACCGCGAACTTGACGACCTGATCATTGCCCGGCCCGACGGCACACCGACGTACAACTTCTGTGTCGTGGTTGACGACTGGGACATGCAGATCACCCATGTCATCCGGGGCGACGACCATGTCAACAACACGCCGCGCCAGATCAACATCCTGCGGGCCCTCGGGGCCGAGCTGCCGCTGTATGGGCATGTGCCCATGATCCTGGGGCCGGACGGCGAAAAGCTGTCCAAGCGCCATGGTGCAGTCAGCGTCATGCAGTACCAGGATGCGGGTTACCTGCCCCAAGCCATGGTGAACTACCTGGCACGCCTTGGCTGGAGCCATGGTGATGATGAACTGTTTGACCGCGACACGCTGGTGCAGTGGTTCGACGGTCAGCACCTGGCCAAAAGCCCCGCGCAATGGGATGCGGCCAAGCTCAACTGGGTCAATGCGCAATACCTCAAGGCGATGCCTGATGGCGCGTTGGCCACTCTGGTCGCGCAGCAGTTGCAGCGGCTGCACGGAATCGTCGCGGACGACGGACGCTTGTCACGTATCTGTACCTTGTTCAAGGACCGTTGCGACACCACGGTTGCTTTGGCGCAATGGGCTACCGGCTTCTACCGTGGTGTCCATCCTGCTCCGGCCGAACTGGCGCAGCATGTCACGGCGGCGGTGGCACCGGCGCTGCGCGTGTTGGCGGCGAAATTGGGTAGCTGTGCGTGGGACAAGGCATCCATCGCAGCCTGCATCAAACAGGTGCTCGCAGAGTGCGGCTTGAAGATGCCGCAGCTTGCCATGGCCGTGCGCGTATTGGTGCTTGGCACCAGCCAGACACCGTCGCTGGATGCCGTGCTGGAACTGTTTCACAGAGGCACAGTGATCGAGAGGCTGGAAGGCGTCAAAAGTTGAGGCATAATCCGAGGCTCAGAAATCGACGATACCAAGCGCAAGTGCGGCATCGGAAGTTTGGGGGGTATAGCTCAGCTGGGAGAGCGCTTGCATGGCATGCAAGAGGTCAGCGGTTCGATCCCGCTTACCTCCACCATCGATTTTTGTGTGAGCTCGTAACGGAGTTCCAAGGCTTTGACCCCATCGTCTAGAGGCCTAGGACACTACCCTTTCACGGTAGGTACCGGGGTTCGAATCCCCGTGGGGTCGCCAGAC
>JAYVRP010000499.1:0-5805 GCA_043776215.1 Rhodoferax sp.
ACCACCCCGGTGGCGGCACCCACGGCGTTGGCCACGTCGCAGTGTTCGGGGAACACCACCTCGCAACCGAGCCGGCGCCCCACTTCGCGGTAATACACCCGCACCGGCCCTCCCACCGCAACCACCGGGATCGATGGCGTGATCGTGATACGCGCCAAGCCCAGAGCGCCGTCACCCGCACACACGGCATGGATCAGCTTGTCTTCGCGCAGATGTTCGCCAAAAGCTGTATCGAGAATCGTGCGGGCGCTCAGGCGCACTGTCTCGCTCCACACGTCACGCGCATACTGCAGCGTGCGCTCGGGTGTGGGAAATTTCATCTCGCGCAGCCGGCATCCGAGCTGCGCGGCGAGGCGGGCTGCGGGGGCCGACCAGTTGTCCTGCAGGCCCAACACATGGGCCGCGTCCGACGGGGTAAAAGCGCCCACCTGCACCAGGCCCTTGCGCTTGAGTGATGCCACAGCCCGTTGCGCGCTCAGCGAGCCTGCCAGGCGGCGCAGCGGCTGCGGGTGCCCAGTCACCCGATCCAGCAGTTCGCGTTCGCGCCCGGTCAGCTCGGCGCTGACCGCACCGGCACGCGCTCCGAACGGCAACAACACAAAACGCCCGTGCAGGGACGAGCCGCCATCCACGTCGGCCAGGTCGGCTTCGAGCAGGGCAATCACCTCCGGGTAACGCGCACCGAGCAACGCCACTGGCACCACACGCTGCGGCCCCACCGTCAGCTTGCCATTGGCCGCCAGGTGGATCTCGCTGTCGCCGCCAAGCCCCACTGTGCGCACGTCGATGGCCCGCACCATGGTGCGCCAGCCTCCCACCTCGGCTCCCTGCTCGGTGACCCGAGGGCGACCGTCCATCAGGATGCCCAGGTCGGTCGTGGTGCCACCCATGTCCGTCATGATGAAACTCTGCAGGCCGGACAACCACTGCGCGCCCACCAGGCTGGCCGCCGGCCCGGACAACACGGTCTCGATGGGACGCGTGGCGACACTCGCGGCCAGCGCCAGTGTGCCGTCGCCCTTCACGATCATCAGCGGGCACTGAATCTGCAAATGCAGCATGGCGCGCGCAACGGCCTCGATCAGCGTGGTGACTCGGGAAATCAGGCGCGCATTCAGCGCCGCCGTGAGTGCGCGCCGCGGCGCGTCGAGGTTGGACGACAACTCGGTGGACAGCGTTACCGGTTTGCCGGTGCGCGCCACGATGAACTCGCGCGCCGCATGTTCGTGGGCCGCATTACGCACCGCAAAGGTCGAAGCCACCGCAAACGCGTCGACCTTGGCGTCCATCCGGGCCAGCGCGGCCTCGAGTCCCGCCGTGTCGAGTGGCACCGGGGCGTCCCCATTGTGGTCGTGTCCGCCAGCGATCACCTCGATCGGCAAGCCAGGAAAGGCCTTGTTGATGCCGGTGCGCTCCACCATCTGCGCGTCGAAGCCGATCAGTACCACGCCCACTGCGCTGCCATGGCCCTCCACCACCGCGTTGGTCGCCAGCGTGGTCGATACCGACACCAGCTGGATGTCCTGCCCGCGCAGACCCTGCGGTAACTGCGCCACCGCCTGCGTGATCGCCTCGGTGACACCGAGCGCCAGATCGCCCTTGGTGGTGATGGCCTTGGCCCGCGCCACGACGCGGTGGCCGACGGCCTCGATGATGGCGGCGTCGGTGTAGGTGCCGCCGGTGTCCACACCGATCAGATAGGAGGGCGACGGGGAGGGTGCAGAAGAAGGCATGTCGAGCTGTGGCCGGAAGTTGGCGGCAAGGATACTTCAGGTGCGCCCGCCAGACACGCCTCGCATCTGCACAGAACTGAATCCAGTTGGACACTTGCCGCGTATCCCTGGGGTTGGCAATGGATTGCCAGCACCAACCCGAAGGAGAAACCGTGTCAAACAACCGTATTCGCTGCGTCGCGCTGGCAGCGCTCGCTTTGTGCGCCAGCGCCACCAGTTTCGCGTCCAGCCACCGTGAAGCGCCCTCGATTACCACCACCCCCAAGGTCGATGGCACCGACTTCTACATGTTCAGCAGCTACGAGCCGGGGCGCAGCGGCTATGTGACACTGATTGCGAACTACCAGCCGCTGCAGGACGCTTATGGCGGCCCCAACTACTTCAAGATGGACCCCAACGCGTTGTATGAAATCCATGTGGACAACAACGGCGACGCCCGCGAAGACCTGACTTTCCAATTCCGCTTCCAGAATATCTTCAAGGCCATCACGCTGCCCATCGGGGACCAGAACGTGGCGATCCCGCTGACCCAGGCCGGCGGTGTGGGCGAGCCCAACAGCCCGTCGCTTAACGTCAACGAAAAGTTCACACTGGCCATTGTGCGCGGCGACCGCCGCACCGGCACCAGCGCGGCCATTACCAACGCTGCCAATAGCGCGGCGTCTTTCGACAAACCATCGGACAACATTGGTACCAAGACCATCCCCGACTATCCCGGCTACGCTGCCCAGCACCTGTATACCGTGAACATCCCCGGCTGCGCAATGCCGGGCCGCGTCTTCGTCGGCCAACGCAAGGACCCCTTCGCGGTGAACCTGGGAGTGATCTTCGACCTTGTGCACGCCCCGGTCGCCGTCATCACCGACCCGACCCTGATCAATGCCGCACCCAACACCATCGACGACAAGAATGTCACCACCCTGGCACTGGAGGTGCACAAAACCTGCCTGACCCAGGGCACTGAGCCAGTGATTGGCGGCTGGACCACGGCCAGCCTGCGCCAGAGCCAGCTCCTCAACCCCGCGCCACCGAGCGGCCACCAGACCGCCGTCAACGTGGGTGGCGCATGGGTGCAGGTGTCGCGCCTGGGCATGCCACTGGTGAACGAAGTGGTGATCGGACTGCCGGACAAGGACAAGTTCAACGCATCGCAACCGCGTAATGACGGCCAGTTCGCGACCTACGTGACCAACCCCAGCCTGCCCCGGCTGCTGGACATCGCGCTTGGCCTGCCAGCGCACACGGCCGAACCCACCTTCTTGCCGCGCACCGACCTGGTAACGACTTTTCTTACCGGAATTGCCTCGGTGAACCAGCCCGCCAACGTAGTGGCCTCTGAAATGCTGCGCCTGAACACGGCCGTACCTGCCACGGCCGAAGCCAGCCAGCACCGCCTGGGTCTGATCGGTGGTGACGCTGCCGGGTTTCCGAACGGTCGCCGCCCCAAGGATGACGTGGTCGACGTCTCGCTGGTGGCGATGGCCGGCGGCCTGTGCATCGTGAACGGCAATGGCAACATCCTCGGGCTGGGTACCGCCTGCAAGCCGGCGAATGTGCCACTCGGAGCCACTGCCTTGAAGCTGCATGACGCGGTGGACCAGGCCGTGGTGCCGCTGCTGCGCGGATTCCCTTACCTGGCCCACCCGATCCCGGGCGCGCAATGAACACCACCCCTCACATCACGAGCCAACCAGCATGAAAACACTTCCCTCCTCCCTGGCCTGTACCTTGGTGCTGTGCCTGGGCCATACGGCCCACGCAGCCGTGGTGACCTTCGACCCGTTCGATGAGCAAGGCGCCGCGCTGACGCAGGGCGACGCCATCACGGCACAGGGCTTTCGCTTTACGTTGCGCAACGCCCCGCCCTCGCTTGCCATCCTTTTTGCTGGCGACACGGCAGGCGCTTATGCCAGCAATGGCAGCGCCACCTTGTACGCAGCCAACGATGCCATGTTTGGAATCACCGGGGACGGCTCGGGCATCTTCAGCCTGGGTTCGTTCGATCTCGGTGGAGGCAACCTGGGCTTTCTGGATCCAGGCAACCCAGGCGGCGTCGAGCCTTGGGCACAGCAGCTCAGTTTGCTCGGCACCTTTGCCGATAACAGCCAAATGACGGCCACCTTCGGCATCAGCCAGACGTCGGCTGGTCTGGCGACGTTTGCGGTGAACTGGTCCAACCTGGTGGACCTGAAGTTCAGCGCCACCGGCGACTACAGCGTGGACAACCTGCAGCTCAGCCACGTGCCCGAGCCAGGAAGTCTGGCGCTGGTGGCGGTGGCGTTGGGTGGGCTGATGGCAACGGCGCGACGGCGCTCACGCCGGGTTTGACAGGGTGATGGGGCGCCCGGGATACTTCCGGGAATGACCCACGCTCTTCAAACCGACCTTGGTGGCGTGCCACCCCACGGGCGCGGTGAATCCCTGCTCAGCCTCTTTGTGTTGAGCGATGTGCAGGTGATGGACACGGTGTCGCCCGCGCGTTGCGAATGGGTCGAGCTGTTGGCAGGCGAACCCAAGTGGCAGCCTCTGCTGCACATGCACCGCCCCTATGAAGCACTCACCCATTGGGCTCTCGCGGCGCATGTGGACCGGGTACGCCGCCAGCCCGTGGCGCCGTGGAGCGGCAGGCCCTACGACCTGGCACTGAGTCTGGGCGACAACATCGACAACGCCCAGGCCAACGAACTTGAGGCCTTCCTGGCCATCGTGGCCGGCGGACGCACACAGTTGTCGGCCTGCGGCGGTGTGCAGGATGCTCCCCGCGCGGGCGGCGCGGGGCCGTGGCCTTATTGGTGCCCTGACGTAGCGGTGGACGACCTCTGGAAACGCCAGGGCTACCCGGCCATCCCGGATTTTCTGGCGCGTGCCAGCGCGCAAGTGGTCTCGCAGGGCCTGGGGTTTGCCTGGGCCAGCGTGCCCGGCAACCATGACCTGATGCGCCAGGGCACCGCCCTGCCCGAGCCGGCCATCGAACGGATTGCCGTGGGCGAACACAAGCTGCTGTTGCGCCCTGCTGGGTTCGATCCCGCCAACCCCCTGACCCTGTTCGTCAATGAGCCCGCCCTATTCTCGGACCACGGCACGCGCCAGGTCACGCCAATGTCCACCCGACGCGCCATCAGCAAACGAGAGTGGATCGCAGCCCATGCCCGGTGCGGGGCGGCGGGTTATTCCGGCAGCCATGCGGCACTCGGGAACACGGACACCGTGATCGACACCGAACACGCGCGCATCGTGCTGCTCGACACCAACCACCCCGCGGGCGACTACCAGGGCAGCATCGGTGCGCAGCAACTGGAATGGCTGGAGCAGCAACTCGGCGAGGTGGACCGGCAACCCGGCCGCATCTGCGTACTCGCCAGCCACCATGGTTCGGTGTCACTGACCAACACACGCGGCGGTGATCCGGCGCGGCACCCTGCGGACGCACTGACTGCGCTGCTGCACCGCCATCACAGCTTCGTGGCGTGGCTGGTGGGCCATCGGCACCTGCACGAGATCAAGTCCCATCCCGGCCCGAAGGGGGGTTTTTGGGAGATCTCCACCGGCTCGCTGATCGACTGGCCGTCGCAGACCCGCGCCGTCGAATTCATGCACCATGGCGATGGGCAGGTCGAGGTCGTCTGCACACTGCAGGACCATGGCGCCTTGTCCGGTTCGCTGGCGCATTGGCACCTTACGCTGGCGCGGCGGTTTGCCGGCACCCACATTGATCGCATGCAGGGGATGCCTGGCGACGGGGATGCGCGTTTGCTGCGCGAGCGCAAAATACCCAGCTGATGCCATCCCTTTCTTCATGGACGCCCTGACCGGCCTGGCCTGGCTGCTGGTCTGCCAGTCTGCGGGCGAGGCGCTGACGCGGTTGCTGCACCTGCGCCTGCCCGGGCCCGTGGTCGGCATGTTGCTGCTGTTGGCGCTGCTGCGCTGGCCGCTGGTTCGCAAGCCGGTCAGCGCATGCGCAAATGCCTTGCTGACGCATCTGTCGCTGCTGTTCGTCCCCGTGGGTGTGGGCGTGATGACGCACCTGGCCATCCTGACGCAATACGGCATGCGGCTGGCGGTGGCCCTGGTG
>JAYVRP010000500.1:0-22075 GCA_043776215.1 Rhodoferax sp.
TTCGGCAGGCCATCGCAGTGGCATGGTGAGCGCTGCGGTTCTTTCGGGGGACGGCAAAGGCCTGCGGGGGCCGGTCGCAGCGCTTCACTGGCGCGGTCGGGCGCTGAACGCGCCGACTGCCCTGCGGTGCTCGGACTTGCGGCCCGTCGCAGAACTCGCTACGCGCCCTGCGGGCGCTGCGCTCGGACAACCGCGACGAGAATGATGACGAACGGCGCTGCGCGCCTGGCCGCAAGCCCTGTGCTCCTCAGCGCCCCAGAAGGCGCGCTGCGACCGGCCCCCACAGGCCTTTGCCGCCGGGCTCCAGGGTTTCGGGGCGTCGGGGCCGCAATACCGAACACCAATGACCCAGCGGCGCGGCAGACGCAGCCCGGCGGGGGCGATTTCTGGCGCGCCGAGGAGCACAGCCCGAGGGTCGGTGCGCGCAGCGCACTTCGTCATCATTCTGGCCGCGGTTGTCAGAACGTAGCGCCCGCAGGGCGCGTAGTGAGTTCTGCGGCCCGACCTCGGGCGAGCACCACAGGGCAGTCGGCGCGTTCAGCGCCCGACCGCGCCAGTATGAGCTCCCGCCGGGCTGCGCCTGCCGCGACGCGCGCCAACGTCAATTCAGACCGAACTACGAATGACTGCAAAGGGCCGAAAGCTGACACCTTGGCCATGACCATCGACCGACCGCTTCGGCTACAACACCGCAATTCAACGCACCAACGTCGCTGCCCCCCCACAAAAGTTCAGCGGCACCCAGCGATGCAACGCACTCGTTCTGCACCCGTCGTGAGCTACCGGCGCGAACCATCCCGCCCTGATATGTCGGCAGCCAACCTTTGCAGACCACGGTTGATGGTCGTCTCCATGAACATGTCCGAAAACAGCCAGTCCCGCCCCACCCACCGCGTACCATGCACCCCATGGACAACTCCCCCACCCTCGCCGAACAGGACGCCTGTTACCTCGCCATGAAGGCGCGCGACGCGCGTTTTGACGGGCGCTTTTTCACCGGCGTCACGTCCACCGGCATCTACTGCCGCCCGGTGTGCAGCGTGCGCTTGCCCAAGCGCGAGAACTGCCGCTTCTTCGCGCACGCGGCGCGTGCCGAGAGCGCGGGTTTCCGGCCCTGCCTGCGCTGCCGGCCGGAGCTCGCGCCGGGCATGGTGCACTGGTCGATCCAGGATGCGTCGGGCATCCTGGCGCAGCAGGCGGCGCGCCTGCTGGACAACCCGGACGCCTGGGCTGACACGGATCTGTCGGTGCAGGCGCTGGCCGATCGGCTGGGCGTGAGCGACCGGCACCTGCGGCGCATCTTCGAGGCGGCGTTCGGCGTCACTCCCATGCAGTACCTGCAGACGCGCCGCCTGTTGACGGCCAAGCAGCTGCTGGCCGACACCGCGCTGCCGGTGACCCAGGTGGCCTTGTCCAGCGGCTTTTCCAGCGTGCGGCGCTTCAACGACGCCTTCGTGGCGCACTACCACCTGAGCCCGACGCAACTACGCCGCGCCGGCAACGGGCCGGCCGGCTCCGGCACCACGGTGCGGCTCGGTTACCGGCCGCCGTACGACCTGCAGGCGCTGGGCGACTTTCTGCGCCGGCGCCAGGTGCATGCGGTGGAGCTGGTGACGCCCGGCGCCACCGACTGGAGCTTCGCGCGCACGCTGCGGCTGCAGGGCGGCGCCCGGGTGCACACCGGGTGGCTGCAGGCGCAATTCGATCCGAAGCGTCCGCAGTTGCTGTTGCAGGTCAGCGACGGCCTGCGCGAGGTGTTGCCCGCCGTGATCCGCCGTGTGCGCCAGGCCTTTGACCTGGACGCCGAGCCGTCCGCGATCAACGCGGTGCTGCACGCCAGCTTTCCGGACGGCGACGGCCTGCGTGTGCCGGGCTGCTTCGATGGTTTCGAGCTGGCGGTGCGCGCCGTGCTCGGCCAACAAATCACGGTGGCCGCTGCACGTACATTGGCCCAGCGCCTGGTGGACCGTTTTGGCGAACCCGTGGTCACCCCACATGCCGGCTTGTCGCGCCTGTTCCCGCTGCCAGGTGCCCTGGCGCAGGCCAGCGCCGACGCGCTTGGCGCCTTGGGCGTCGTCAAACAGCGCCAGCGCGCGATCCAGGCGCTGGCGCAGGCGGTCGCGGGCGGCGGGCTGCAGCTCAGCGCGAGTGCCGATGTGCCGGCCACCATCGACGCCCTGAAGGCCCTGCCCGGCATCGGCGACTGGACAGCGCAGTACATTGCGATGCGTGCGCTGCGCTGGCCCGACGCGTTTCCGGCCGGCGACGTGGCGCTGCACAAGGCGCTGGGGGTACAGGGCCAGCCGCACCCGGCGCGCGCGGCCGAGGAACAGTCGGCCGCCTGGCGGCCCTGGCGCAGTTATGCCGTGCTGCGCGCCTGGAGCTGCCTGCCGACTCCGTCCAGCACCACCACGCCACCCGTCACTCGCGCGCCGGCAATCCGGCGCAGCGCCATCCCCCGGAGACCCACAGCATGAAATTCGCCGCCAACATCCGCAAGAGCCACTTCGACAGCCCACTGGGCCCGATCATTCTGGCCGCCACCGACCAGGGCCTGGCCGGCCTGTGGTTCGACGACCAGAAGCACCAGCCGCCTTGGCAGGACTGGGCGGTGCAGGGCGACGACCCGGTGCTGCGGCAGGCCAGCTCCGAGCTGCACGAATATTTCGATGGCCAGCGCACCGAGTTCGCCGTGCCGCTCGACTTGCAGGGCGGTACACCGTTCCAGCAGTCCGTGTGGCAGGCCCTGTTGCATATTCCGTATGGTGTCTGCACCACCTACGGCACATTGAGCGCCGCGCTCGACAAGCCCAAGGCCGTGCGGGCCGTCGGCACCGCGGTCGGACGCAACCCGCTGGGTATCATCGTGCCCTGCCACCGGGTTCTCGGGGCCGATGGATCACTCACCGGTTACGCCGGCGGCCTGGGCCGCAAGGCCGCATTGCTCACCCTGGAAACCGGCGCCCGGCGCGTCGAGCCACCCGCCTTGACTGCATGACACCCGCATCCTTGGCCCTCGAGTATCTGGCCCTGGCGGCCATCTGGGGCTCGTCCTTCCTGTTCATGCGCCTGGGTGGCGCCGAGTTCGGTTTCATAGCCACTGCCGGTGTGCGCGTGATGATCGGTGCGCTGGTGCTCATACCCGTGTTGGGGTTCAGCGGTCAGTCGGGGTCGCTGCGCCGCAACGCGCTGCCGGTGCTGTTTATCGGCATGCTCAATTCTGCCCTGCCCTTCGTGTTGTTCGCCTACGCGGTGACCTCGATCAGCACCGGGCTGTCGGGCATCCTCAACGCCACCGTTCCTCTTTTTGGCGCCATCATCGCGTGGCTCTGGCTCAAGGACCGCCCGGGTCCGGCACGCGTGGCAGGCCTGGTGATCGGTTTTGCCGGTGTCGTGCTGCTGGCCAAGGACTCGGCCAGCTTCAAGCCCGGCGGAAGCGGCTGGGCGGTGCTGGCCTGCCTGCTGGCCTCCATGTGTTACGGCTATGCCGCCAACTTCACCAAGAAGCACCTCGGGCAGGTGCATCCGATGGCCCTTGCAGCCGGCAGCCAGATCGGTGCGTCGATCGGCCTGGCCCTGCCCACCTGGTGGTACTGGCCCAGCCACAACCCGGGGGCCGGCCCGTGGCTGGCGCTGCTGGTGCTCGGTGTGGTCTGCTCCGGGCTGGCCTACATCCTGTACTTCCGGCTGATCAGCCACGTGGGGCCGTCCAAGGCGATGACCGTGACCTTCCTGGTGCCGGTGTTCGCCATCCTGTACGGCACCGTTTTCCTGGGCGAAAGGCTCACGCCCTGGATGCTGCTGTGCGGTGCGATCGTCGTGCTGGGAACGGCCCTGGCGACGGGGGTGCTGCGCTTCAGGCGCGAATCACCAGCTCGTGCGCAAGGATGATGGCACTGCTGGTGGTGTCGGCCAGTGCACGGACGATGGCCTCGCCATAGGCGGCATAGGGCACGCGCACCGCGTGCAACCAGGGCGCCACCCAGGCGTTCATCGGGCTGTCGTCGAAACCGATCAGCACCAGGTCGCGGCCGAGCTGCAGCCCCGCCTCGCGCGCCCGGCGGTGTGCCCCATAGGCGATCAGGTCGCTGGTGCAGAAAACGACCTGGGGTGGCTTGGCCTGCGCCAACAGCCGCTGCATGCCCCGGTAACCAATCTGCAGGTGTTCGGCCCCGGCGACCGTCTGGATGCGCCTTGCCGGCAGCGCGATGCCGCTGTCCTTCAAGGCGGCCCGAAAACCCGTCACCCGGTCAGCCGTGGCGGACGACGACAGCCGGGCGTGGATCAGACCCACTGCGCCGAACCCCTGCGCGGCGATCCAGAGCGCCACCTCGGCACCGGCACGCAGGTTGTCGATGCCGACATACCGCTGGCTGGCGCCGCCCACCGGCGAACGCCGGTTGACGAACACCAGCGGCTCACCGGTCTGCACGAAGCTGCGCAGCACCGGGCTGTCCACGGCGCCCAGCAGCACCAGCCCGCGCGCATAGTGCGCGCGCATCTCCAGCAGGTACTCGTCCTGCAGGTCCGGCCGCTCATGGGTGTCGCACAACACCATCACATAACCGGCACCGCGTAGCGCCACCTCGGCCGCCGCCACGATGGCCGGCATGGTCGGGTTGGCCATGTTTGCGGCGAGCACGGCCACCAGGCGGCTCTGCCCGCTGCGCAGGGCTCTGCCCGCCCCGGTCGGGCGGTACCCCAGGGTCGCAATCGCCGTCTGCACCCGGGCGACGGTGGCAGTCGAGGCCTTGTTGGCCACCCCGTTCACCACCCGCGACACGGTGGCGATGGACACACCGGCATGCGCCGCCACGGAGGAAATCGACACGCTGTCCCGGGTGCCCGGCGCCGCAGTCGAAGCCCGGCTGTCGCCGGGCATTGCGGGGGGCTTGGGGGGTGGTCGGGCCATATTAGGGATTACGCGTATTGCGCATTATCCCGGGTCGGTCCAGAATTTTAGGTAAACGTTTTCCCTTTTTGCATCTCGCATCTCTTTTCTTTCAACCAGCCGGAGACACACATGAAAATCAGGCAGACCCTGCAAACCCTGGTGGCGGCTGCCGCTACCACCCTCGCGATGGGCCAGGCCCTGGCCCAGGAACTGGTTGTCTGGCACGACCTCGGCGACAACGGCATCAAGTGGTTCCAGGCCATGAGCACGGAGTTTGCCAAGATCCGTCCGGGCGTCACCGTCAAATCGGTCGGCTACCCGACCGACCAATGGTTCGGCCGCTCGATCTCCGCGCTCAACACCGACACCGCGCCCGACCTGCTGTTCAACAACTACGAACGCGTGATTCGCGTGGCCGACCAGACCGGCAAGCTGATGGACCTCAAACCGGTGCTGGCCTCGGTCGCAGACAAAGGCTTCCTCACCGACGACGACCTGCGCGTGGCCACCCACGGCACCAAAATGATCATCCTGCCGATCCAGCGCGTGCAGATGGGTTTCGGCGTACGCAAGAGCTGGCTCGACAAGGTCGGCGAGAAGTTCCCCGCAACATGGGCCGACGTACAGCGTGTGGCGGTCAAGTTCCGCGACAACGACCCGGACGGGGACGGCAAGGCCAACACCTTCGGCATGGCCCTGGAAGCCGCGAAACCCCGCGACCTGATCCACATGATCGACCTGTTCCTGTTCGGCTCCGGATTGCGCAACACCCTGGTGGACCCGAGCGGCAAGGTGGTGATCGACGAACCTGCGCGCGCCAAGGTGCTCGAGGAAGTGCTGAAAGCGTTCACGGAATACAAATATGTGGCGCCCGACACCATCAACCACTCGTTCGGCGAGATGTACCAGGTGATTGAAGGCGGTAAGGCCGGCATGTTCCGTGTCGGCGATTGGAACGTCAAGAAGTGGGATACCGCGGCGGTGCTGAACGGCGACTTCCTGGTCGGGCCCTGGCCGGCATTCGACGGCCGCAAGAACTCGGTGGTGATCGGCGGCATGCGCGGCGTCGCAGTGCCCGAGAACTCTCCCAACAAGGCGCTCGCGGTGGAGTTCGCCAAGTTCATGCTCGGCAAGCAGGCGCAGCAGGCCTCGCTGGACAACGTCGGCTCCGGTGTGCGCAAGGACCTCGACCTGTCGGCCCTGTCGGAGCGCCAGCGCTATTTCGCGCTGGCCAACCACAACCTGTCGGCCTACGACTTCCCGGAATCCGTCCACCTCTGGTATCCCGAGCTGGAAGCCGCCTACCATCGCAAGCTGCTCGGCGCGCTGGCCAAGCCACCGGCCAACTGGAAGACGTTCATCGCCGAGACCGCCGGCGAGATGCGCGAATTGCAGGCCAAGCTGGCCGCGGCCAAGAAGTAACACTGACCAGCTCGCATGGCGAGTGTCGAACTCCGGCAGGTCAGCAAGTCCTACGACGGCAAGACCACCGTCATCCACGGCATCGACCTGGACATCGCCCATGGCGAAATGGTGGTCTTCGTCGGGCCATCGGGCTGCGGCAAGAGCACCTTGCTGCGCATGATCGCCGGGCTGGAAGGTATCAGCGGCGGCGACGTGCTGATCGACGGACAACGCGTGAACGACGTGCCGCCGCGCAGCCGCGACATCGCCATGGTGTTCCAGGACTACGCGCTGTACCCGCACAAGAGCCTGTACGACAACATGGCCTTCGGCCTGCGCCTGCGCAAGACACCCGAGGACGAGATCCGCCGCCGCGTGATGGACGCCGCCCGCCTGCTGCGCATCGACCACATGCTGGAGCGCAAGCCGGCGGCCCTGTCGGGCGGCCAGCGCCAGCGCGTGGCCATCGGCCGCGCGATCGTGCGCCAGCCCAAGGTGTTCCTGTTCGACGAGCCGCTGTCCAACCTGGACGCGCAGCTGCGCGCCGAGATGCGCACCGAGATCAAGAAGCTGCACCAGCGCCTGGGCGCGACCATCATCTACGTGACGCACGACCAAGTCGAGGCCATGACACTGGCCGACCGCATCGCGGTGCTCAGCGCGGGTCGCAAGGTGCAATACGCCACGCCAAGCGACATCTACAACACGCCGGCCGCACTGTTCGTGGCCGGCTTCACCGGGTCACCGCCGATGAACCTGGTGCCCTGCCGCATCGACGCCGGGCGGGCTTTGCTGGGCGATGCGGCCATCGTGCTGCCGGCCGCGCTGGTGCAACGCGCGGGAACCGCATCGTCACTCACCTTCGGCATCCGCCCGGAGAACATCAGCCTGGCCGACAACGGCGGGGTGGCGGTGCCGGCCAGCGTGGTGATCACCGAGCCGCTGGGAGCGGAAACCCTGGTCACCTTCAAGATCGGTGATGCCGAACTGGTGGCTCGCTGCAGCGCCTCGTTCCACCAGACACCCGGCACTGCGATGCCGGTCTACCTGGCACCGGCTGCGATGCATCTGTTCGACCGGGAATCCGGCCGCGCCCTGCCATGACCGCACTGGCACTGCAGCCACCGCGCGCGCCGCCGATCGGCGTGTTCTGGCTGTTCGTGCTGCCGTTTGCAGCGCTTACTGCCGTCTTCGGCGTGTGGCCCATCCTGCTGTCGGTCCAGACCTCGTTCACCCTGTCCGCCAGCGCACTCAAGCCCAACCCGACCTGGGTCGGGTTGGCCAACTACGTCTCGATATTTGCCGACCCGGTGTTCGTGGCCTCCCTGTGGCGCACCCTGCTCTACACCCTGCTCGCCGTCTCCAGCACCATCGTGCTGGCCCTGCTGTATGCGCTGCTGCTGAACTCGGCCCTGGTCGGGCGGGGGCGTACCTTCTTCAAGGTCGCGGTGTTCCTGCCGGTGGTCACGCCCGACATCGCCGGCTACGTGGTGTGGCGCTGGCTCTACGACCAGAGCTTCGGCGCACTGAACATGGCGCTCACCGCGCTGCACCTGCCCACCTTCGGCGGCCTGGCCTCGACCTCCACCGTGCTGCAGGCGGTGCTGGTGGCCGAGTTGTGGCACCACCTGGGCTTCTACGTCGTGATCTTCCTGGCCAACCTCGCCCTGTGCGACAAGGGCCAGATGGAGGCGGCCGAGATCGATGGCGCCACGACGCTGCAGAAGTTCTGGCATGTGGTGTTGCCGCAGCTGCGACCGGCGCTGCTGGTCAACAGCGTCTACGCATTGATCCAATACCTCAAGACCTTCACCGTCGTGGCGGTGATGACCAAGGGCGGGCCCAACGACGCCACCAACTTCCTCAGTTACTACGCCTACCAGCTGTTCGACCAGGGCCGGTACGGCGAAGCCACGGCCATGGCCAGCGTGCTGTTCGCCATCGTGATCGTGCTCGCCGCCGGCCTGATGCGGGTGCAAAAACGCGCGCCGGTGGCCTGACATGCACGGCTATCCTGTCTGGCTCAGGGTCGTGGCATGTGGTGTGGCGCTGCTGGTGTCCTTCGTGTGCCTGTACCCCTACTACTGGATGTTGGTGAGTGCCTTTCGCAGCAGCCAGGCCATCCTGGCATCGCCGCTGCGGCCCTGGCCGGAGTCGCTCTCGCTCGACGTGCTGCGCGAGATCGCCACCGTCGGCGGCACGCCGCTGTGGCGCTACGCGCTCAACTCGATGCTGATCACCGCGGCGTCGACGGCGCTGGGCATCGTGGTGACCGCGCTGGGCGCCTATGCCCTGGTGCGCCGGCCCGCCTTCTGGCTATTTCGACTGCTGCGTGCCGGCTTCATGGTCACCATCATGTACCCCTACATGCTGCTCGTGATACCGGTCTACCTTGTGATGTACAAGATCGGACTGCTGGGCAGCTACAGCGGCATCATCCTGTTCCTGGCGCTGGGGCCGATCCAGTTCTTCCTGTTCGAGCAGTTCTTCCAGACCATACCGAAATCGGTCATCGAGGCTGCGGTCATCGATGGCGCCACCGAGGCACAGATCCTGTTCTCGGTGGTCATGCCGCTGGCGATGCCGGTCGTGGCCACCGCATCGATCATCACCTTCCTGCTCAACTGGGCACAGTGGCTGCCCGTGCTGGTGGTGTCGCGCTCGCCCGACACCTACACCCTGCCGGTGGCGCTGATCAACCTCAACGGTGAACTCGGCGTGAACTTCCAGGGCATCATGGCCTTGTCGGTCCTGATCACCATCCCCGTCACGCTGTTTTTCCTGATCGCCCAGCGCCGCGTCATGTCCGGCATGACAGCCGGCGCGGTCAAGGGCTGAACCCCCGTCGCCACCGCCATGAAATCGCTGTCTGCCGAATCCGCCCAGGACACCCGCACCACCGACAGCCTGCTGCAATACGGCATCGATGTGGCACGCAAACGCAGCGTGGAATGGCTCGACACCCTGCAGGCAGCGGGCGAACCTGCCGGTGTCCTGCGTATCAGCGCCGCCCACGACCCCGTGCGCTGGCCCGGCATGCTGCTGCCCGGCACCTACAACGGCACGATGGCGCGCGCGCTGCTGGGCGCCCTGCCGGAGCCTGGCAGCGCCGCCAACGCGGCTCTGGTGCACTGGCTGCTGGCGCAGTGTCGCGCCGATGGCGTTTTCCGCATCCGGGGCATGCGCGACGACAGCGTATTCAAGAAGCCCGACCTGGCCGAGACCTGGGGCTACATCGACTTCCATGTCACCAACTACAGCCTGGGCGCCTTGGCCTGTCTGGACCCGTCGGCCCGACCCGAGCTGGCGTTTGCGCGGCGTTTCCTGGACACCACCACGCTCAAGGCCTGGCTGGCCGATCGCGACCTGCGCGACCCCTGGCTGGAGGGCAACAACATCGTCAACCTGGGCAGCTTTCTGATGTCGATGCAACAACGCGGTGCAGGTGCCGAGAGCGACGCCGCGCTGGCGGCGCTTCAGGTGCTGTTCGGCTGGCACGAGCGCTTGCAGGAGCCGTCCACCGGCTTCTGGGGCGTCGGGCAGCATGCCGACCCGCTGCGGCTATTGCATGCGATGGCCGGTTCGATGCACAACTACCACCTGTGGTACGCCACTGGGCGCCGCTTGCCCTACCAGGAGCGGGCGGTGGACTACTGCCTGACCCAGCCACCGCACATCCACAGCGCCTGCATCGACGTCGACCTGGTCGACCTGCTGGTGCATGCCAGCTGGCAGATCGACCACCGCCGCAGTGAGATCCACCACTGGCTGCGAGCCCTGCTACCGGAGTTGCTGGCGTTCCAGAACGCCGACGGCGGATTTGCCGACGTGCGCGACGGCCCCTGCGTGTCGCCACGGCGCCAGGATGGCTGGGTCCAGGGCTATGAGGAGCCCCAGGGTCTGTCCAACACCTTCTCCACGTGGTTCCGCTGGATCGCCATCGCCCTGATCGCCGAATGCCTGTGGCCGGGTTGGTCACCGGCCGGCAAGCGCTGGGGTTTCCGCGAGATGGTCGGCATCGGTTATTGCCAGCCCCGGCACCTGCGGAGCATCCCGGCGTGAACACCACCGCCACCGCCACCGCCACCGCCACCGACCCTTTCGCGCACCTGCACGACGAGGACTACGGCCTCGCCACCAGCCAGCCAACCATCGGCGCCGACACCCTGGTCGACTGGAGCCTTCGCCCCTGCACACCGCTGGACGGCCCCTGGCATTTCACGCTGGACTTGTTCGACGAGGGTCTGCGCCAGCAGTGGTACGCCGACACGCCCTTGCCGGCAACGAACTGGCCCAAGCCCCGCGACTACGACGCCGGCCAGGGGCAGACCGTGGACCTGCCCTGCTGCTGGACGGCCCAGCGGCCCGAGTGGAGCTACTTCGAGGGGGCCGCCTGGTACACACGCATACTGGTGCACGTGCCTGACCCTGCGCGCCCGCGCACGCTGCTGTGTATCGGCGCGGCCAACTACCAGGCGCGGGTCTTCCTCAACGGTGTCTTCCTCGGCACCCATCTGGGCGGCTCGACGCCGTTCTGCGTGGAGTTGACAGCGCACCTGCAGCCGGGCGGCAACCGCCTGCAGGTTCAGGTGGACAACCGCCGCGAGCGCCAGCGCGTGCCGATGAAGCATTTCGACTGGTTCAACCACGGCGGCATCTACCGCGAGGTCGCGCTGCTGCACCTGCCGGCCGTCTTCATCCGCGACGCCTCGGTGCAACTGCTGCCGGATGGCAGCTTGCGCCGCCTGTGCGTGGACGTGACGCTGTCTGACGCGGTCGACGGCGAGGTCACGCTGCGCATCCCGGGGCTGGGTGTCACCCACACGCTACAGGCCCGGGCGGGCCGCGCGCAGGCAGTGCTCGAGGCCCGGCCGCGCCTGTGGTCGCCTGCGGACCCCCACCGCTATGAGGTCGAGTTCTGCCTGGGTGAAGACCTGCTGCGCGATCAAGTGGGTTTGCGGGAGGTACGTTCCGATGGTCAGCGCATCCTGCTCAATGGCGCGCCGGTCTACCTCCAGGGCATCTGCGTGCACGAGGACGACCTGCACCTGGGCAAGGTCTCCACCGAGGCGGATGTGCGCCGGCGCTTTGCCGATGCGCGCGCCCTGGGCTGCAACTTCCTGCGCCTGTCGCACTACCCGCACCACGCCCACGTGGCACGAATCGCCGACGAGCTCGGTTTCCTGCTGTGGGAGGAGATCCCGGTCTACTGGGCGATCGACTTCGACAACCCGGCCACGCTGGCCGATGCCCGCAACCAGCTGCTCGAACTGGTGCGACGCGACCGCAACCGTGCCTCCGTCATCCTGTGGGGCGTGGGCAACGAGAACGAGGACAGCGACGCGCGACTGGCCTTCATGCGCGAGCTCGCGCAAACGGCCAAGGCCCTGGACCCGACCCGCCTGGTCGGCGCCGCCTGCCTGATCAACCGGCAGAAGTTCTGCATCGAGGACCGCCTGACCGAGCACATCGACGTGATCGGCATCAACGAGTATTTCGGCTGGTACGAACCCGATTTCGCCGGCCTGGACCGATTGCTCCACGCGTCGGCGCCGGACAAGCCGGTGATCATCAGCGAAACCGGCGCCGATGCGCTGGCCGGCCACCACGGCCGTATCGACGAGTTCTTCACCGAGGAATGCCAGGCGCATGTGTTCGAGCAGCAGATCCGCCGCCTGGCGCAGGCGCCCTACATCTGCGGCATGACGCCCTGGCTGCTGTACGACTTCCGCTCCGAGCGGCGCCAGACGGTGTTCAACCAGGGTTTCAACCGCAAGGGCCTGATCGCCGAGGACAAGACGACGCGCAAGCTGGCGTTCGAGGTGCTGCGCGCCTTTTATGCGGGCCGGCGCTGAACCAGATCCCACGGGTTGCCGTACAGGTGTTCGAACACCGCCACCGTGCCAGAGGCTTCGTGGCGTGGCAGTTCGCGGAAGCGCACACCGCTGGACAGCCTATGGGCACCTGATTGGTCTGCTGAGGCCAGCGGCAGGGTTTACAGTACCAGTCAACCATGAGAATTCTCGAATACATCGGCCTCGACACCACCCGTTTCGCCACGTCCTACCGCAAAGTTTGCGCTGCCATCGCGGCGGGTGACTTTCGCGCCGCCCAGGTCAAAAAACTCTCCAGCCTGGGCCAGGGCAAGTTCTACCGCGCGCGCCTGGACGACAGCAACCGATTGCTGTTCTCGCTGGTGCGTCATGGCGATGCGGTATGTGCACTGATGCTGGAGGTCATCACCAACCACGACTACGACAAGTCGCGCTTTCTACGCGGTGCCGCCATCGACGAGGCCAAGATTCCCGATGCAGATGCCGCCGAGGCCGGCCGCGACGCCCAGCCCTTGCGCTACCTGCACCCGCAACACGCGGCGGTCCACCTGCTCGACAAGCCGATCTCGTTCGATGATGCCCAGCAGGCCATCTACGCGCTGCCGGCGCCGCTGGTCATTGTCGGTAGCGCCGGCAGCGGCAAAACCGCACTGACGCTGGAGAAACTCAAACACGCGCAAGGCGAGGTGTTGTACGTGACGCACTCCGCCTACCTGGCGCAGAGTGCGCGAGACCTCTACTACGGCAACGGTTTCGAGGCGCACGGGCAGGAGGCGGTTTTCCTCTCGTACCGGGAGTTCGTGGAGTCGATCCATGTGCCCATGGGCCGGGAGGCGCAGTGGCGCGATTTTGCCGCCTGGTTCACACGCATGCGCCAGGCCTACCGGGATGTGGACGCTCACCAGGCATTCGAGGAAATCCGTGGCGTGATCACGGCCGCCCCGAACGGCGCGCTGGGCCGTGCCGCGTATGCGGCGCTGGGCGTGCGCCAGTCCATCTTTGCGCCCGAGCTGCGCGACAACGTGTATGGCCTGTTCGAAAAATACCGCTCTTGGCTGATGGAGGCCGGCCTGTTCGACCTGAACCTGGTGGCCCACGACTGGATGCCCCGGGCGCAGCCGCGTTACGACTTCGTGGTGATCGACGAAGTGCAGGACATGACACCGGTGCAACTGGCGCTGGTGTTGCGCACACTCAAGAAGCCGGGGCAGTTTCTGCTGTGTGGTGACTCCAACCAGATCGTGCACCCCAACTTTTTCTCGTGGTCCCAGGTCAAGCAGCTGTTCTGGCACGACCCGGGCCTGGCCGAGCGCCAGCAGCTCCAGGTGCTGGCGGCCAATTTTCGCAATGGGCACCGGGCCACCGATGTCGCCAACCTGCTGCTCAAGATCAAGCACAGCCGCTTTGGTTCGATCGACCGCGAGAGCAACTACCTGGTGCAGTCCGTGGGTGGTGACACCGGAGCTGTGGAGCTGGTGCCCGACAAGGATGCAGTGAAACGCGAGCTCGACCGCCAGACGCGCCAGTCCACCCAGTTCGCGGTGCTCGTCATGCGCGACGAGGACAAAGCCGAAGCACGCAAATACTTTGGCACGCCGTTGCTGTTCTCGATCCATGAAGCCAAGGGCTTGGAATACGAGAACATCGTCCTCTACCGCTTCGTCTCCGACCACCGGGCAGAATTCAATGACATCGTGGACGGCGTGCGCCGGGACGATCTGGCGGGTGACCAGCTCGACTACCGCCGCGCCAGGGACAAAACCGACAAGTCGCTGGAAGTCTACAAATTCTTCGTCAATGCGTTGTATGTGGCGCTCACGCGAGCCATCCGCAACCTCTTCCTCGTGGAGTCCGATACGCAGCATCCGCTGTTCGAACTCATGCAGTTGACCGAAGGCGCCCAGGTGAAGGTGGAGGCGCAGCAGTCATCGCAGGAAGACTGGCAAAGGGAGGCCCGCAAGCTGGAACTGCAGGGCAAGCAGGAACAGGCCGATGCCATCCGCCGCTCCATCCTGAAGGAGGTGCCGGTGCCCTGGCCGGTTTTTGACCAGGCGCGCACCGAAGAATTGCTGTGCAAGGTGTTTCGCGAGCAGGCGCTTGGCGGCAAACTCAAACAGCAGCTCTATGACATCGCCACCTGCCACGACGAGCCGGTGTTGGCGGGATGGCTGGTGCAGGAGGCGAAATTCGACGCAGCCAAAAACTTCCGGGTGCAACGGGCCGGCAAGGGGCGTACCAGTTACGCGCACTACTTCGCGCACAACTTCAAGGAGGTTCTGCGCCAGTGCGACCGACATGGGCTGGAGCACCGCCTGCCGATGAACATGACGCCCCTGATGGCGGCGGCCGCAGCGGGCAACGTGCCTTTGGCAGAAGCCCTGGTCGAGCGGGGCGCTGATCGCGAGGCTACCGACCACTTCGGGCACAACGCCTTGCACTGGGCCATGTTTGAAGCTTTTCTCGACCCCTTCACTGCCAAAGGGCCATTCGCACGGCTTTATGCCTGCCTGGCACCGCCTTCGGTGGACGTCAATACCGGTGATCGGCTGGTGCGCATCGACCGCCACCTGTCGGAATATTTTCTGTTCCAGACCTTGTGGGTGCTGTTCAAGACACGCTTCAACTACCGGCATCGCCAGTCTTACGCGGCCTTCGAGACACAGGCCATTCTGCACGCCTGGCAGCACCTCCCCCCCAGTGTGCTGCGCCCCGAACGCAACAAACGCCAGCACCTCAGCGGCGTATTGGCGCGCAACGAAGTGGAGCGCGACTACGCCTACAACCGCGCGCTGTTCATGCGCGTGGCGCAGGGCTGGTACCAGTTCAATCCCAAGCTGTCGGTACGGCGCAAGGTGGCTGGCGCCGAGACTTGGGTGCCCTTGTACCAAGCCTTGAATCTGCCCTTCATCAACCAATTCTCGCTGGAGGAAGTGTGGCCGATGGTGGACCGTTACCTGATGCTTGCCGGCCTGCCCGAACGCACCATCCCGATTGCCGCGGAACGCCCCTTGGCCCGGCAGCAGGCGCTTGAAGCAGCACGCGCGCGGGAGGCACGTGAGCGGCAGGAGGCGCTCGAACTCCGGCTTCAACAAGCCAGGGAAGCGCAGCGGCAACTGGCCAAGAAACCCGCGCCCTGGGGATCACCGGCGGCAAGACGGCAGGAGATCGAGCGGGTGCGCCGGGAGATTGAAGCGCGCAAGAGGAAGTAGTTGGCGGGCCTGGACGACCACGGGCCTCCCTGTGTGCATGGTCGGCAGCAACAACGCCCTCGTGTAGCCACAGCCGAAATCGAATGGGTCACAATTTGTCCTTGTCCAGCGTGTCCGGCAACTCCCACTGACCGATTCTGCAGCCATGACCACCGAAGCACCACACCTGCCCTACCCCCCCATCGAACCCCACCGCAGCGGCATGCTGCCACTTGACGGCCTGCACACCATGTACTGGGAAGAATCCGGTAATCCGGACGGTATGCCCGTGTTGTTCCTGCATGGTGGCCCGGGCTCGGGCTCGGCACCGAGGCACCGGCAGTTTTTCGACCCGGCGCATTACCGCATCGTGCTGTTCGACCAGCGTGGCGCCGGCAAATCGACACCACTCGGTGAGTGGCGCGCCAACACCACGCAACTGCTCGTGGCCGACATCGAGCGCCTGCGCAGCATGCTGGGTGTCACGCAGTGGCTGGTGTTCGGCGGCTCGTGGGGCTCGACATTGGCGCTGGCGTACGGGCAGGCGCATCCGCAGAACTGCCTTGGCTTTATCTTGCGTGGCATCTTCCTGTGCACACAGGCCGAGATCGACTGGTTCCTGACCGGCATGGGCTGGTTCTTTCCGCATGCGCGCGAGCAGTTCGTTGGCGCCGTGCCCCCAGACGAAAGGCACGACTTGTTGGCAGCGTATGGCAAGCGGCTGTTCGGTGACGACGCGGCGCAGAGCCTGCGCGCGGCACGCCACTGGAGCAGCTACGAGGGAAGCTGCCTGCATTTGTTGCCCGACCCGGATGTGCAGCAGCATTACGACGCCCCCGAAGTCGCGCTTGGCATCGGCCGGCTCGAAGCGCACTATTTTCGCAACGCCGGGTTCCTGGAGCCAGACCAGTTGGTGCGGCATGTCAGCTTGCTGCACCACCTGCCGGCGATCATCGTGCAGGGGCGTTACGACGTGATCTGCCCACCGGCCACCGCGTGGCGCCTGCACCAGGCCTGGCCACAGGCCCGGCTGCAAATCGTGGAAGACGCCGGCCACGCCGCGTTTGAGCCCGGCACCGAGGCCGCATTGCTGGCCGCCACCAACCAGTTCCGTGACCACGGGCATTTCCGGCGCACGCATGGCACATGAAGCACGCCTGACCCGCGCCCTGCGCGAGCTGCTGCAGGGCCACCGTGTGGCGGCACTGGGCACCCTGGGCCCGGACGGCGCACCGATGGTCTCGATGGTGCCGTTTGCGCTGGAACCCACCCAGGGTACCGTGGTGCTGCATGTGAGTGGCCTGGCAGCACACAGCCGCAACCTGCAGGCGTCACCGCAGGTGTCGCTGATGGTGATGCAAGCCGAAGTGCCCGGCGCACCCGTGCACGCCCTGCCCCGCGTGACGCTGGAGGGGCGCGCGGAAGTGCTCCCGCCCGCCACACCGGCCTGGGCCATTTGCCGCGACGCTTACCTCGCGCGTTTTCCCGAGGCCGAGCCCATGACGCAACTGGGCGATTTCCGTTTTGTGGCGCTGCACATCACCGGCGCGCGCCAGGTGGCCGGTTTCGGTGCCGCACGTTCGATCGACCCCGACGAACTGGCGCTGGTTCTGCGCGGCTGATCTCCGCGCTTCAGCCCCTGGGCCGCTTGTCGACCACCCGGCGTGCCTTGCCGGTTTGCGTGCGCTCGACCGAATTCGGCGGCAACACATTCACCCGCGTGCTGATGCCCACCATGGTCTTGATGCGGTGCTGCAGCCAGTGGCCTATGTCGCTGGCTTCTGCGCTGGCGCCGGCCTGCTGCAGTTCGACCAGCACTTCGACCTCGTCCAGAGGGCCTTCGCGCGTCAAAACCAACTGGTACAGCGGCGACAACTTGCCATGCTGCAGCACCAGCTCCTCGATCTGGGTCGGGAACACGTTCACACCGCGGATGATCAGCATGTCGTCCGAGCGTCCCACGATCTTGCCCATGCGCCGGAACGCCCGCGAGGTCGGCGCCAGCAGGTGTGTGAGATCCCGCGTGCGGTAACGGATGATCGGAAAGGCCTCCTTGGTGAGCGAGGTGAACACGAGCTCCCCTTCCGAGCCGTCGGGCAGCACGGCCCCGGTCTCGGGGTCGATCACCTCGGGGTAGAAATGGTCCTCCCAGATCACCGGGCCGTCCTTGGATTCGACACATTCGCTAGCCACACCTGGGCCCATCACCTCCGACAGCCCGTAGATATCGACCGCGTCGATGTCCGCCAGAGTCTCGATTTCGCTGCGCATCGCTTCGGTCCACGGCTCGGCACCGAAGATGCCGATCTCCAGTGCGCTCGCGCGCGGGTCGATGCCCAGGCGCTGGTACTCCTCGATGATGACCTGCATATACGACGGCGTGACCATGATGATGCGGGGCTTGAAGTCCTCGATGAGCTGCACCTGGCGTTCGGTCTGGCCACCCGATACCGGTATCACCGTGCACCCCATGCGCTCGGCGCCGTAATGCGCCCCCAGACCACCGGTAAACAGGCCGTAGCCATACGCCACATGCACGATGTCGCCCCGGCGCCCGCCTGCGGCGCGGATGGAGCGCGCCACCAGGTCCGCCCAGCGGTCAATGTCACCCTGTGTGTAACCCACCACGGTCGGTTTCCCGGTGGTGCCACTGGAGGCATGGATGCGCACGACCTGTTCGCGGGGCACGGCAAACATGCCGAACGGGTAGTTGTCGCGCAGATCCTTCTTGGTGGTGAACGGAAACGTTGCCAGATCGCCGGGAGACTTCAGATCGTCCGGGTGCACACCCGCGGCATCGAAGGCCTTGCGGTAATGCGGCACCTGCGCGTAGACGCGGCGCAAGGTGGCCTGCAGGCGCGTGGTCTGCAAGGCAGTGATTTCGTCGCGGCTGGCGCGCTCGATCGGTTCGAGCAATTCGCTGGAAGAGGCATGGCGGGGCATCTCTGGTCTCCTTCTATTGAGGTTTTCGGAAATGACGATAACTACAAACCCGTTCGCCCTGAGCCTGTCGAAGGGCCGCAGGCTTCGATAAGCTCAGCCCGAACGGAAAATGAACTATCTGAACAGGTTTGCTGCAAGGCGTCATTCCCGATGCCGGTGCGTCACGAATGCGCGTGGTCCCGGTCGAAATCGATCACCAGCTTATCGGTGAGCGGGTAACTTTGGCAACACAGTACAAACCCGCGCGCCACCTCGTAGTCTTCCAGGGCAAAGTTGATGTCCATATCGACCTCCCCCTCCACCACCAGGCCGCGACAGGTCGAGCACACCCCCCCTTTGCAGGCGTACGGCATCTCGATGCCTGCCTGCAACCCCGCGTTGACCAGGTTGTCGTGGTTCTTGTCCATGGTGAAGCTGCGCCGCACCCCATCCTGCACCACCTCCACTTCGCACTGGTTGGCTCCCTGCATGGGCGCCCGAGCGACATGCGCCACGTCGCCGCGCGGCGCGGAGCCGAACAGCTCGATCTTGATGCGGGCCTTGCCGACGCCTCGCTCCTGCAAGGCCTTCGAGGTGGCCAGCATCATGTCCTCGGGGCCGCAGATGAACACCACATCAATGCCTGCCGGGTCGATCCAGTGCGTCAACAACTGGCAACACTTGTCGTAATCGATGCGGCCATTGAACAGGGGAATATCCTGCGACTCCCGGCTCATGATCCACACCAGGTTGAAACGCCCCAGGAAACTGTCCTTCAGGTCTTCCAGTTCCTCCTTGAACATCACAGCCCCCGACGAACGGTTGCCATACACCAGAGTCACCCGGCTGCGCGGCTCGGCCAGCAACGTGGACTTCACCACCGACAGTACCGGGGTGATGCCGCTGCCTGCGGCAAATGCCACTATGTGGCGATCCGCTTCTGGCTCCAGCGGCACCTGGAAACTTCCCTGCGGCGGCATCACATCCACCGGCATGCCAGGCTGCAGTCTGCTGGCTGCCCAGTTCGAGAACACACCACCCGCCACGCGTTTGATCGCCACGCGCAACAACTGGTCCTGCACGGCGGCGCAAATGGAATACGAGCGACGCACCTCCTCGCCGTCGATCCAGGTGCGCAGGGTCAGGTGCTGGCCCTGCACATAGGTGAAGGTGTCGCGCAGGTGGAGCGGAACATCGAAGGTCACGGCCACCGCGTCACGTGTGATGGGCTGGACCGCACGCACCGTCAGCGAGTGGAAATGGGGGCTGGACATTGCGTGGTTCCTCAATGCGGCTTGAAATAGTCGAACGGCTCCAGGCAGTCGCGGCACTGGTACAGGGCCTTGCAGGCGGTGGAGCCGAACTGCGACAGGAGCCGGGTATCGCGCGAAGCACACAAGGGGCACGGCACCACCACCCGGGGCGCATGGAGGGCCCCGATGTCGATCACCTGCGTGCCGTCCAGGGCGCGGGTTGCCAGCCCGGCAGGAGGTGCGATGCCGTATGCACGCAAGGCTTCGCGGCCCTTGTCGGACATCCAGTCGGTGGTCCAGGCCGGTGACAGGCGGGTGCGCACTTCCACCCGCCCGATGCCGCGCGCATGCAACGCGTCCACGATGGATTGCGCAATCGCCTCGGTGGCCGGGCAGCCGGAATAGGTGGGCGTGACCGTGACCACGAGAACCTGCTCCCGGCCCGTGCCCGGTTGCCAGTGGGCATCACGCACCAGCCCCAGGTCCACCACGGAGATCACCGGCACTTCGGGATCCATGACCTCGCCCAGCCATTCCAGCACGGTGTCCCGATTCACCACCGGCAGACCTTGCGCGGCGACGGTACTCACCATTGCGCCTGCGGGTAGGCGCGCTGCAGGAATTGCAGGTCCGTCAGCAGATGGCCCAGGTGCTCGGAATGCACACCCTGGAGGCCACCACGCTGATGGCCCACATAGTCTGGCTTGGCCAACGTCGCACGCGCCAGCACGGCGTCCACAGTGGCATGCCAGGGCGTGGCCAGGGTGGCGGCGAGCGGTGCAAGGCCCTGCTCCGCACACGACACATCGACCGCATCGGAATCGAACCATTCCTGCGTGTAGGGCCAGAGCTGCTCCAGCGAGGCCTGCATGCGTGCATGGCTCCGCGTTGTGCCGTCGCCCAGCGCCACGACCAGGCCGGCGCTGCGCTCCACGTGGTAACGCACTTCCTTGACCGCCTTCTGCGCGATGTCGGTGATGCGCCCATCGCGCGACTGTGCCAGCGCGGTGAGCAGGTGCAGGTGCCAGGTGTCGAACAGGAACTGCCGCAACACGGTGTCGCCATAGTGGCCATTGGGTTGCTCCACCAGCAGCAGGTTGCGAAACTCGAACCCGTCGCGCCGGAACGCCAAGGAATCTTCGTCGCGCCCCTGGCCTTCCACCTCGCCGGCATAGGCCAACCACAGACGGGCCTGGCCCAGCAGGTCGAGCGCCACGTTGGTGAGCGCCATGTCCTCCTCCAGCGCCGGCCCATGGCCACACCACAGGCCGAGTTGCTGCGACAGGATCAGGCAGTTATCGCCCAGGCGCAGCAGGTAGTCGAATTTCGCGTCCATGCCACGTGCCGCCGTCAGAGGTTCTTCACACCGTCGGGAACCGCGTAGAACGTCGGGTGGCGGTAGACCTTGCTTTGCGACGCATCGAACAAGGCCTCCTTGTCGCCCGGGCTGCTGGCAACCACATCACTGGCCCGCACGGCCCAGATGCTGACACCTTCGTTGCGCCGGGTGTAGACATCGCGCGCATGCTGGATGGCGCTCGCGCCGTCCACTGCGTGCAGGCTGCCGACATGTTTGTGCGCCAGCCCATGCTGGCTGCGAATGAAGATTTCCCACAGCGGCCATTCGCGCTGGGCCGGATTCGGTGTCGTCATGTCATGCCGCCTTTCGTGCTGGTTCATGCTTCTGGGCGTGGGCACTCAGCGCCTCGCGAAACCAGGCCCCGTCGTCCCAGGCCTTGTTGCGCGCCGCCAGGCGTTCGCTGTTACACGGCCCCTGGCCCTTGACGACGCGGAAAAAATCTTCCCAGTCGATCGGGCCGATGTCGAAATGGCCGCGCGCTGCGTTCCACTTCAATTCGGGGTCGGGAATCGTCAGGCCCAGATGCTCCGCCTGCGGCACCGCCTGGTCGATGAATTTCTGGCGCAATTCGTCGTTCGTGTGCTGCTTGATCTTCCAGGCCATCGACTGCGCGCTGTTGACCGACTGCTCGTCGGCCGGGCCGTGCATCGCCAGCGACGGCCACCACCAGCGGTTCAGCGCATCTTGCGCCATGCGCTTCTGGTCCGGCGTGCCCTGGCACAGCACCACCATGATGTCGTAGCCCTGGCGCTGGTGAAAGGCTTCCTCCTTGCACACCCGCACCATCGCCCGCGCGTACGGGCCGAAGGAACAGCGGCAGATGGGAATCTGGTTCACAATGGCCGAGCCGTCCACCAGCCAGCCGATGGCGCCGATATCGGCCCAGGTCAGTGTCGGGTAGTTGAAGATGCTGGAGTACTTGGCCTTGCCCGACAGCAGGTCGCGATACACCTCATCGCGCGATACGCCCAGCGTCTCGGCGGCACTGTACAAATACAGAGCGTGGCCGGCTTCGTCCTGCACCTTGGCCATCAATATGGCCTTGCGTTTGAGCGACGGCGCGCGGCTGATCCAGTTGCCCTCGGGCAGCATGCCCACGTACTCGGAATGCGCATGCTGCGACATCTGGCGCACCAGCGTCTTGCGGTAGGCCTCGGGCATCCAGTCCTTGGGCTCGATCTTGATGCCGGCGTTGATGCGTTCCTGGAAGGCGCGCTCCT
>JAYVRP010000501.1:0-1809 GCA_043776215.1 Rhodoferax sp.
GCCAGCGCATCGCTGATGCTGACGCTGGAGGCCGTGTTCACGGCCGTGCTGGCCTGGCGCCTGTACCAGGAAACCATGGTTCCCAGGATGTGGCTGGCCATGGTGCTGCTTCTGGCGGGGGGCATGGTGTTGGTACTGGACCAGGGATCTGTGGGTGGGGTGCAGACGCTGGGTTTGTTGGCGGTGATGCTCGCCACGGCCGCGTGGGGGGTCGACAACACCTTGTCGCGTGCCTTGGCCGATCGTGACCCGGGCCAGGTGGTCATGTTGAAGGCGATTCTTGGCGCATCCGCAACCTGCGCGTTGGCGTGGCTGGCCGGTGAGCCTGCTCCGGCATGGACAATGGCGCTGGCGTTGCTCGCCGTCGGGGCCACCGGTTATGGCCTGAGTCTGCGTCTCTACCTGCTCGCCCAAAGAGCGTTTGGTGCGGCACGGACGGGGTCTGTTTTCGCATTCGCGCCCTTTATCGGAGCAGGTTTCGCGATGGCTTTGGGAGAGCGCTCGGCTGGCGTGTGGCTGCCGGTGGGCGGTGCGCTGATGCTGGGGGGTGTCATCCTGCATCTGGCGGAAAAACACGAGCACTCCCATGTTCATGAAGCGCAAGACCACGAACACGCCCACCGGCACGATGATGGTCACCACCTGCACACCCATGACCCTATGCCCGACGCGTCACACAGCCATGGACATCATCATGCGCACATGGGCCATTGCCATGCCCATGTGCCGGATGCGCACCACCAGCACATGCACTGAATGCCGGCACCTTGTGTGATGGCGTCGCCGGGGCGTTGGTTATTGCACCAGGCGCTTGTTCAGCAATATCCCACGCCCTGCGTATTGACATAAACCGCATACAGCGACGTGCTGGCTGCCATGAACAGCCGGTTGCGGTGCACGCCACCAAAACACAGGTTGGCGCAGCGCTCGGGCAGGTCGATGCGGCCGATCAGTTGGCCCGCCGGGTTGAACACATGCACACCGTCGAGGCCGGCGCTGCCCATGCCCCAGCCGCACCACAGGTTGCCGTCCACATCGAGACGGAAACCATCCGGCGTTCCGGGGCCGGCGTCGATGGCCACGCGCTGGTTGACCAGCGTGCGCCCGTCCACCACATCAAACGCCAGTATCCGGCGCGGATTGGCGCGTGACTCGACGATGTACAGGATCGACTCGTCGGGTGAAAAAGCCAGGCCGTTGGGGAAGTGGATGCCTTCGGCCACCAGTTCCATCGACCCGTCCGCGTCAATGCGGTAGACGTTGGTGGGCAACTCAGGTTCCGCTTTCAGGCCTTCGTAAAAGCTGAGGATGCCGAAGCTCGGGTCGGTGAACCACACCGAGCCATCCGACTTGACCACGATGTCGTTGGGCGAATTGAGTCGTTTGCCCTGCCAGGAGTCGGCCAGCACGGTGATGCTGCCGTCGTATTCGGTGCGCGTGACGCGGCGCGTCAGGTGTTCGCAGGTGACCAGGCGCCCTTGACGGTCGCGGGTGTTGCCGTTGCTGTTGTGGGAAGGTTGTCGAAACGCGCTGGTCTGGCCGGTGGCTTCGTCCCAGCGGTACATCACGTTGCCGGGCACATCGCTCCACAGCAGCGAGCGCGTGTCGCCGAACCACACCGGGCCCTCGGACCAGCGCATGCCGGTGGCCAGGCGCTCCACCTTGGCCAGGCTGACGCGGTAACGTTCGAAAGACGGGTCGATGACCACGACAGACGGGTCGGGATAACGGGGGCTGGGTTGCCAGTCGGCCATGATGGGGTTCCTCGATTTGCGGGGCTGCGGATGGTTCGATTGTCAACCAGGCGCC
>JAYVRP010000502.1:0-1809 GCA_043776215.1 Rhodoferax sp.
GGCGAAGATCACGGTGGCCAGCACGCCCGGCACCCGACCCAGGCCGAACAGCATCGCCGCCGGAATCAGGTACACGAAGGCCGGCATGGTCTGCATGAAATCGAGCGTCGGGCGCACCACCGCCGCCACGCGGTCGCTCTTGGCCACCCACAGGCCCAGCGGCAAACCGATCAGCAGGCTCAGGAAGGTCGCAGCCAGGATCAGGGCCAATGTCACCATGGTCTGCGGCCAGAAACCGGTGCCGGCGATGACCACGCAGCAGGCGACACAAAACAAAGCGAACTTCCAGCCGACGCGCCACAGACCGGTCACCACGAAAGCTCCGGCCACCCACCCCACGGGAATGGCCAGCAGCAGCATCTCCAGGCCTTCCGTCAGCCCCTCGATGGCGGCGCCGAATTGCTGCAGGCTGCCGGCATCGTTCTCGATCAGGAGTTTCACCCCGCGGTCTACCCACTCACCCAGTGGCAGGAACTCACGCATGGCGGGCCTCCGGGGCAACGAAGCGTTGCAGCAAACCGGCCTGCGTGACGACTCCCAGATAGTTGCCGGCGTCGTCCACCACCGGCAATGCCAGGGGTGACCGCAGCACCCGCGCCACCAGGGCCGTCAAGTCCAGATGGGCCGGCACCACATCCGCGCCCGCCACCATGGCCTCCTGCAGGGACGCGGTGCCCGCATCCAGCGCCCGTTGCACAGACTCCGCGGTGATGGTGCCCAGCAATCGCCCGCCCGCCTCCAGCACCACCGCCTGCCCATGGGCACTACGGTGCAACTGCGCCTGGGCCCGCAGCAGGTCGGAGCGGCCGTCGAGGGTTGGCTGTATCCATGCCACGCCATCGGCGCTGGCGACGTCCCTGGCCACCAGGTACTTCTTGACATCGACGCCCTTGAAGAAGGCGCGCACATACTCGTCGCCTGGATTGCGCAGGATCTCGACCGGCGTGCCGATCTGCACGATACGCCCTCCCTCCATGATGGCAATCCGGTTGCCGATGCGAAACGCTTCGTCCAGGTCGTGCGACACAAAAACGATGGTACGCCGATGGTCCTTTTGCAGTTGCAGCAGCAACTCCTGCATTTCCGTGCGCTTGAGCGGGTCGAGCGCCGAAAAGGCCTCGTCCATCAGCATCAACGATGGGTCCACAGCAAGGGCCCGCGCCAGGCCCACGCGTTGCTGCATGCCACCGGACAATTCGGCCGGCTTCTTGCCTGCAAACGATGTCAGTCCGACCTGCTCCAGCACTTCGAGCGCCCGTTTTTCACGCGCCTTTCGTGGTACACCGGCCACTTCGAGGCCAAAGGCCGTGTTGTCCAGCACCGACAGGTGTGGCAACAGCGCAAACGACTGGAAGACCATCGACATGTCCTTGCGCCGCAGGTCCACCAAGGCTTGGCGGCCCATGGCCGCCACATCGTGCCCGCCCACCAGCACCTGCCCGTGGGTCGGTTCGACCAGACGGTTGAGCAGGCGGATCAGGGTGGATTTTCCCGAACCGGACAGGCCCATCAAGACGAAGATCTCGCCCTCCTCAACCGAAAAATTCGCGTCCATGACGCCCACCACCATGCCGGTGTGCCGGAAAATCTGTTCCTTGGTCCGGCCCTGCCCCAGCAACTGCATGGCCAGCGCCGGGTCGGGACCGAAGATCTTGTGCAGGTTCCGGGCGACGACCTTTTCTGCCACGGCTTCCTTCGACAGGCTCAGTCCGCCTGGGCAAACACGGTCAACACGCCGGTGTACCCGTACAGGTGGTGGCGCGCGATCTCGCCGCCCGCAAAAAAACCGACCAGGGGCACATCGCCCAG